>NZ_SMMC01000053.1 GCF_009711445.1 Curvivirga aplysinae
AGATCAAATCAACCAAATCGGTTTACCAGAAACAAAGAATCTGAGAATCATAAAGGTATAAATGGAGTTATCAAATGTCTAAACCACCATTCAAAAGACTTATCACTGAAGACGAACTAGAAAGAGGTTCAGACCGGGAAGGTTTGATAACGTTAGATTACAATAATTGGCAGCCAGAACTTACTAAGCCCCAATTGAGTCAAATCTTCGAGAATGGATCTAGTTTGAAAATCTTTCTGAGACCTTCTAACAAGATACAGTCCAGACAAGGTAGCGGTACATATATTGAAACATACGAGCTGCCAAATATTAGACATCAAGATGGAAAATATCTGGCTTTTACAGATGGAAATCACACATCTTCAAATAATGTAAAAAGGCTTTTCCAAGGATACGATAGCTATTATGCCTATGGCAATATTGGTCCAGGTTACTATAACTACACAGTATTATGCACTGAGACTGGTATACAAACGACCACGCATGTGATGAACAAAGTGCGTTACGAAGAAATGAAATGGATCGTAGTAGATGATTATCAACTCATCTTTGAAGGCACCCATTTTACGGATAATGTAAATATCATCAATGCTATACAAAACTACAAATCATTCCGCATAAGTTTAACTTTGCAAGATGATACAGTTATACGCCAAGACTTAGATTTATTCTTTTATTATCCAGATCAAAGAAACTTGTTTGGCTACACCAAAGCAAGTCATTTCCCAGCGTTTTTCAGAGACTTAGCTGCTTTTGATCAGTTTTGTTTACAGACCTTCGCAGTTGAATACTTTTATCCTCAAGAGATGAATGTCTCACTTGAAGATACAGGCCAACCTTCCTTCTTCAATTTTTATCATGATGGAACATACGAAGATGCATATATGAAAATTAAAGGAGAAAAAGCCAACTACAAAAATATCAAAATTTTCGCTTCGAAGTAAGCTTTACAGGTAATCTTATTTACGCTTACAGCTACATTCACTACCCACAGGAATATATATGCCGCAACGGGGGCATTTTTCTGTATCCTCGATGATTTCTGCATCAGTTACACCAGATCGCTCACGGGCCGCTTTACGGATACGCTCCCCCATCGTCCGCTCACCTTTTTTGCGCTCTCCACGATCGACACGTTGCAAACGTCCGATATATTTAAATCCATACCAGACTGCGGCAATCAATAGCCCTAAGACGATTATTTTTTGTAAACTGAAACCTAACATATCTTTTGTTTAGCTGCGTTGAAGCCTATGGGTCAAGCACTAAGCTTATAGACCTATGCGAGCCCACCAGGAACGTTCTTCTGCAGAAGACATAATATCTTCACCAACACCAGACAAACTCAAGCCTGCGAATTTGCCTTCCAAACCAAGTTTTCGTTGAATGAAGGATTTAGGTGCAGATGCCTCTTTGAACTTGGTTTTATCACCAAACTTATCTTTACAAACATTACGTAATTCACCTAGCCCGTCCACAAGACCATATTCAGCTGCTTTTGCCCCTGTCCAGAAACTACCTGAAAACAACTTCTTCTCTTCTTCAGTTAGTTTTCCTTCCCGGCGACTACGAACATAGTCTTTGAATTGCTCATGAATATCATTCTGTAAGGATTTCAAATGCTTAATATCAGACGCTTTTTCCTTTGAGAAAGGATCAAGTTGGGACTTAGATTCACCGGATGTATAAACGCGGCGCTCCACACCTATCTTCTCTAATAACTCTGGAAAACCAAAGCCTGCGGAAATCACGCCAATGGAACCAACAATACTAGAGGAATGTGCATAAATTTCATCCCCTGCACACGCCAACCAATATCCGCCAGATGCCGCTGCATCTTCACAAAAAGCATAAACGGGCACGTCTTTCTCTTTTGCTTTCTCACGAATGCGCGCAGCAATTAATGCGGATTGAACAGGAGATCCGCCTGGGGAGTTAATGGATAAAGCAACCGCTTTTAATTGTTTTTCTTCAAAAGCCTTTTCAATTACTTCTTCCAACGCTTCTAAACTCAACCCTTTCTTCATAAAACCAGCTGCGCCAATGACTCCATTCAGACGCAACACAGAAATAACAGCCTTTTGTGCTTGTTTTTCAGCCAGTTTGTGCCCGATGAACGGAATGTAACGAAGTTTGGATTTTTTCGCTTTAGAAGAATTGGACATCATAAAACCTTTAATGATTCAAAATTGTTTCTATTGAGCTAATGCGTCCCATCCAGTTTGCCAAGTGGAAAGGAACAAATTTCATAAAAAATGCCTGAGGAAAATTTCACTCAGGCATTTTTTTCTTTATACAGCTTAATCTATCCCAATCGAATTTGGTTTAGGAATTTTGTTAACTCAGATTTTAAACGATCAGCTTGTGAAGAGAGTTCCTCAGCCGCAGAAAGTGCCACTTGAGATTCACTGCCTGATTTTTCAGCCGATACACTCATATCAGAGATCACGCTGGATACTTCATGCGTTCCAGCAGAAACCCCTTGAACATTTCGAGCGATCTCTTGCGTCGCAGCCCCTTGCTGAACAACTGCACCTGCCACCATAGAAGAGATGCTATTCATTTGTTCAATTGAGTCACTGATACCCTTAATCGCTTCCACAACCTCATCCGTTGCAGATTGCATATCATTGATCTGAGTTGAAATCTCTTCTGTTGCTCTTGCGGTTTGCGTCGCCAAAGATTTCACCTCATTCGCCACAACAGCAAAGCCTTTACCAGCATCACCAGCACGCGCAGCTTCAATGGTTGCGTTCAATGCAAGTAAGTTTGTTTGTTCCGCAATTTCGTTAATCAGTTGAATAACATTACTTACTTTATCTGCTGTCTCTTCCAGCCCACCAACACGTTCACTTGCTTTTTCGGCATTTTGAACGGCCTCTTCAGAAATTGCAGAGGAACGTTCAACCTGACTATTGATTTCTTGCACAGAATAGGAAAGTTCTTCTGCCGCAGACGCAACTGTTTGGATATCATTGGAAACGCCTTCAGCCGTTGTTGCAACAACACCTGCACGGGAAGATGTCTCATCAGAAATACCTGATAAGGATTGAGCAATATTGCGCATTTCACTGGAACGACCGGAAACAACATCGACAATGTGACCTACATTGGCCTCAAAATCATCCGCAAGCTCCGACATCAAACGCTTCTTCTCTGCTTCTGCCTGCACTCGTTCAGCTTCGCGTTGATCTTCAAGTTGTTTCACGCGAATTGCATTATCCTTAAAGACTTGCACCGCTTGCGCCATAGAACCGATCTCATCTTTACGTTCCTTAGCAGGCACTTCTACGGATGTATCGCCTTCTGACAATCCAACCATGGATTCCGTCATCGATACAATCGGCTTCGCTATGCCACGTGCCAACAAGTAGGCTAATACAACAGCCATAGCCGCACTGATGATGGAAGCAATGATAGAAATCTGTGTCGCCGCATTAATATCATCTTCCGCCTCAACTGAAATTTCTTCCTGACGGTTCAAGAAACCTTCAATCAGAGATAAGGTAGCCGCTTCCACGGCATGACTGCCATCGCGTAATGCACCTGTCATCAAAGCATTACGTTCAGCAATCGTCTTTCTGGTTGTTTCCAGAATCTCTTTATATTTCTTCAAATCTCGGTTGGTTTTCTTAACCAACCCTTTCATCCGTTTAACTTCTAACTGCTTATCAAGCTTAGCAAAGCCTTTTTCAAAACGTGCGATTTGTTTTTGTGCTTTTTCATATGACGCTTCATCATTATTCGCTAAAAAATCTTTAATAAGACTTGTCACTGTGCTGAAGGAACTAAAGGATTCACCTGCCATAAACGTAAGATCGGCGTCCCCTTCTAAGCTAATACTATCCATTAAAGCAAAAACATTGGTTTCAATATTAGATCCAATGGAACTCAAATCTACATTAATCAATGTTTGACGTTGATTTTCTTTTTCCTGAACAAGAATAAAGGCTTCACCATATTGGGTAAGTCCAGCCTTCAAATCCTCATACATAGAGATTGTCGTCGAGTTTTCGTGCCCAACTAGCTCTGAGTCAATACCAGCATTTAATGCTTCAATTGCCTGCGTAACTTTGATTGCATTTTCTTCAATCGGAACTAGCAGATAGTCGCTAACCGCTACTTGGATTTCCAACATTTCGGCTTGGATTTTACTTGCCGAGTTTGTCGTGTGGGTCAAATCCCGTACTTCTTCGAATTTCTCGAACGTGTTTTGCAAGCTTATAATACCAACACCGCCAATACCAAGTAGCAATGCCAGCAATACTACGTTGGTTAAGCCAATTTTTGTCGAAATTTTTAACCGACCCAGCATAGAAAACTCCTCACAGTTTTTCATAAACAAAATAATCTGCGTGATTATTCACATGGTTATAACGTAGATTAGCCCATTTCCCCAAATCCAAAATATGATTAACGCATATATTGATTGGTCGTTCAATTAAAAAAGGATAAGATTTTATCTTTCTGTCATGAAGTTTTAATGACAGAAACAAAAAAACGCCCTCAAAATAGAAAGGCGTCTTATATATTCACAGAGTAAGAGTTTGCGTTTAATCGGCTGCAGCCAATTGCATCTTTTCTCGATCTTGGATCATATTTTTAATATCATTCGCACATGTACCACATTGCGGTTTCGCACCACATGCGGAATACACATCTTTGACTTTCCGATGTCCACTATCAATCGCTTGATTGACTTTCTTATCACAAATAGCGTTACAAAT
>NZ_SMMC01000156.1 GCF_009711445.1 Curvivirga aplysinae
TTCTAGCTTGAAAAATTATATTAGGGTAAAATTTCCGTTAAGGCAGGACATTTCTAGTATTTTTGATGGGGAAGGAATGATGACTGGTTTTGAAGAAACATGTCTTCCACAAGTGAAGGATGGTTTGGCAGAAGTTTTTGGTGCGGATTTAGCAGAAAGCCTTGTTTCTGCAGCGCTTGGCACGGGTGATACTGCTGTTAATCGGCAGTTGTTAATTAATGATGGATTAAATTCAATTACCCCGGAACAGCGTGCCAAAGCTTTGGAATTGCTTGATGTTTATTCATCTGCAATGTCTTAAATATTTCAATTATTACAATTTGTAATTTTCTGAAAAAAACTGTAATAGCTTTTGATTGGTTTTTTCTGCGAGAATCTCTTAGCTTTCAGAGAAAATTAAGGCAAATTCTATTGATTTTTCAGGTTACATGATGACTTCCGCTGCTAAACAATTCCCTGCTGCTGCAATAATCCTTGGAGCAGGCAAGGGAACCCGTATGAAATCCAAGCATCCCAAAGTGATGCACAAAGTGGCTTCCCTATCTATGATTGGCCATGTGATAAAAGCCGTGACACAAATCAACGCAGATAAAGCAGTTGTAGTTGTTGGCCCTAATATGGAAATGGTGGAAGCAGAAGTTGCACCTCATCAAACAGTTATTCAACATAATCAAGCAGGTACTGGAGATGCTGTTAAGGCAGCCTTGCCATTGATGAAAGATTTTAAACAGGGAACTGTTTTAATCTTATTTGGTGATACGCCTTTTATCCAACCTGAAACGCTTCAATCAATGATTTCTTTACGAGAAGAAGGTAACGCCGTTGTCGTTCTTGGGTTTGATGCTGATAATCCAACAGGTTACGGGCGTTTGATCTCAAATGCAGAAGGCAAGTTAACTGCAATTGTTGAGCAGAAAGACGCATCACCAGAAGAATTGAAAGTGAATGTATGTAATTCAGGTGTGATGGCTATCGATGCGGAACATCTTGAAGAATTATTGCTAGCAATTGATAACAATAATGCTTCTGGTGAATATTATCTGACTGACGTTGTGAAGTTGGCATGTGATCGCGATTTGGAATGTGCGGTTATTACGACCGATGAAGATCAGGTGATGGGGGTGAATTCCCGGGCGAATTTGGCCCATGCAGAGAAAGTATGGCAGGAAAAGCGCCGTCGTGTAGCGATGGATGAAGGTGTGACCTTGATTGATCCAGATACTGTTTTCTTTGCTCATGATACAGTGATTGGTCGCGATGTTGTAATTGGTCCTAATGTATTTTTTGGACCCAAGGTGAGAGTCGCGGACGATGTAGAGATTAAGGCATTTAGTCATTTAGAAGGTGCGACTGTTGGGACTGCCGCACAGGTAGGACCTTATGCACGATTAAGGCCGGGCGCAGAGCTTCAGGAAGCTGCATTTGTCGGTAACTTTGTAGAAGTAAAAAATACCGTGATGGGTGAGGGGGCAAAAGCAAGTCATTTGACCTATCTTGGGGATTCTGAAATTGGTGCAGGCAGTAATATTGGCGCTGGCACAATCACTTGTAACTATGACGGGTTTAACAAAGCAAAGACCATATTGGGTGAAAATGTATTTATTGGATCAAACAGCGCGCTTGTTGCACCTGTAACGATTGAAAAAGATGCGATGGTAAGTGCGGGCTCCGTTATTACCAAAGATGTTTCGGCGGAATCTATGGCCTTTGCGCGCAGTCCTCAAAAGGAAAAAGAAGGTATGGCCACCAAATTCCGTGAATTGGCGAAAAAGAAAAAAGAAGCTGCCAAAGCAGCTCAGAAAAAGGATTAAACTTATGTGTGGTATTATTGGTATCCTAGGTAAACAAGACGCAGTTCCGCATTTGGTAGATGGTTTACGTCGTTTGGAATATCGTGGTTATGATTCAGCTGGTATTGCGGTATTAAATGACCATGCAATTGAACGCCGTCGGGCAAAAGGGAAATTGGATAATCTTGCAGCTGAGGTTGATCAACACCCAATTTCTGGTCAGGTGGGGATTGGTCATACACGTTGGGCGACCCATGGGGTACCGTCTGAAAATAATGCACATCCACATATGACGGATAAAGTTGCGATCGTTCATAATGGGATCATTGAGAACTATCTGGATTTACGCGAAGAGCTCTCCGAAAAGACAAATGGTTCTGTAGAATTTACCAGCGACACTGACACCGAAGTCGTTGCACATATGGTTGGTTATTACCTTGATCAAGGGATGTCCCCAAAAGATGCGGTGACCGAAGTTCTCCCTCGCCTTGAAGGGGCATTTGGATTCGTCATGATCTTCCACGGTCATGAAGATTTGATGGTTGGTGCACGCCAAGGAAGCCCACTGGCTATTGGTTATGGCGAAGGTGAAATGTTCTTTGGATCAGATGCTTTGGCATTGGCGCCTTTAACCCGTCGTATCTGTTATTTGAAAGAAGGCGACTGGGCGGTGATTACCCCAGAAGGCGCTGATATCATGGATATGCAGGGCAATCCAGTTGAGCGTGAAATTGTACAAACTGCTGTATCTGGTGCGACCATTGGCAAAGGCAATTATCGCCATTTCATGTTAAAAGAAATTTACGAACAACCAACGGTGATCGGGGATACTTTAACAACTGTTCTAAACCCGGCCAGTCAAACGATCACTATGCCGCCATTACCAGTGAATGCAAAAAACATCACCAAAGTCACAGCAACAGCCTGCGGTACAGCATATTATGCCTGTATGGTTGCGAAATACTGGGTAGAGCAATTAGCACGTATTCCGATGGAAACAGATATCGGGTCTGAACTTCGTTATCGTGGAACCCCGTTGCCGGAAGACGGCTTGGCTCTGTTCGTTTCCCAATCTGGTGAAACCATGGATACATTGGAATCCTTACGTTACGCCCGTCAGGAAAAACAAAACATTCTCTCCGTTGTAAACGTGCCAGAAAGTACTGTTGCCCGTGAATCGGATGCAGTTTTATTGACACAAGCGGGCCCGGAAATCGGGGTGGCTTCTACCAAAGCTTTTACAACGCAATTAACAATTCTTGCTTGTATGGCAATTGGTTTGGCAAAAGAGCGTGGTACATTGGACGCAAAACGCGAAGCGGAACTTGCATCGGCTTTGGCAGAAGTGCCGGGTCGTGCGGCAGAAGTTCTTAATCATGATGAACATATTGCTGAAATTGCCAAAACAATCTCCGAAGCGCGCGATATTTTCTATATGGGGCGCGGAACAGCATATCCAATTGCGCTGGAAGGTGCGCTAAAGCTTAAAGAAATTTCCTACATTCATGCGGAAGGTTACGCGGCAGGCGAAATGAAGCATGGCCCATTGGCCTTGATTGAAGATGATGTGCCAATCATCATGATTGCCCCAAGTGACGATCTATTTGATAAAACGGCTTCTAACGTGCAGGAAATGGTGGCCCGTGGTGGTCGTGTGATCTTTATCTCTGACAAGAAAGGGATCGCAAAGATGAGACGTATGGCGGAACCTGCAGCCTGCATTGAAATGCCGGACGTGGACCCATTCGTTGCTCCAATCCTATATTCCATTCCGATTCAATTGCTAGCCTATCATGTGGCTGTCCTGAAAGGTACAGATGTGGATCAGCCAAGAAACTTGGCGAAATCTGTTACTGTAGAATAATCGTTGAGAAATTAATGCGATATAATATCATTGGTTTTATTGATTTCTAACCCTAACATTTACTGCAGATTAACAGCATTATTAGGTGTAAACTACTCATGTTCCTGAGTGCTAAATGAGTAGTTTACATCGATCCGTTTTGATCATTGGGCTTGACTTTGTCTCAGAGGCTGTTTAAGTGAGCGTTCAATTTCTCGCACCGTTAAGCGATACTATTAAGTTTCCGGCCCAGCCGTTTTTTCTAAGTTTCTCTCTACATTGTGTTTTTTATTGAACGTATTTCGCATGTCGCGGAATGTGTGTTTTTTTACTTCCAATTCAAAGGATAATGTTATGATTGTTGGAACAGTAAAATGGTTTAACGCCACAAAAGGCTTCGGCTTTATTCAACCTGAAAATGGTGGGGATGACGCTTTTGTTCATATTTCAGCGGTCCAAAGTGCAGGTCTTCATGGCTTGGACGAAGGTCAAAAAGTTGAATATGACCTAGAGACCGGTCGCAATGGTAAGGCATCTGTCAGTAAACTGACTGTAGTTGGGTAACCATATAAAGGGCTACTTTTGAGAATTCAAAGTAGCCCTTTGATCAAAAATGACAGGGGATTAGAACGGTATATAAGTTATCACGACCAAAAGCTAAGTACTAAATCAGCAAATTCGTGATGAAAAATTGCTTCGAAGACTATTTCTGAATCTTAATTGAGTATATGATTTAGTTGAAGTTCGTTAATATCCATCGATTTGGATAAGAAACTACTTGCTGAAATACTCAAAAGACCAGTGATCCCGCATGCCACCGCGGGCTTCCAGATTTTCCGTGAAAGACCCTGTACAGGTGAAACCTACTTTTTCAAGAACGCGGCGTGAAGCTGGATTTGTTTGAAAAGTGGCAGCTGTGATCTTGGTAATTTCAGGGCGAGACAAGGCTTCGTCCAATAGAAGTTTTGCTGTCATTGTGGCAATGCCACGGCCCGCAAAATCGGGATGGATAAAATAGCCGAGATTGCAGGTTGGCGCGCCATTCCATAGACCACCAAAACCGACAAGTTCACCTGTTTCTTTCAATATTACAAGACGTGTTTCTTCGCGACGATTATCGGAATCTAACCATTCATTGATATTCGTTTCGTCGGGTTTGGTCGGCAGAGAACCCGTTTGCATAACACCATCGTCATAAAAAACAGGAAGTATCAATTTTGCCGCATCAAGGCCTGCAGGGACCAAAGTAATCATCGCTATTTATCCGCAAATATGTTTGTCGTATAGATGCGATTAAATAGATTAAGTCATAAAATTACAAATGTTATCTGAGTCATTTTGGCCCTGTTGAGATTGCGGGTAAATATTATCTGTTTTGGGCTTCTGCTTCTAAACGCTGTCTTAAATCTTCTGGTAGAAGTAGAGCATCAGCAAGGCGGTCAAGATATCTTCGTTCTTCATTTGAATCCACATCAACGGCCAAGGCGGATGCCATAAAAATCTCTGCGGCTTGTTCCGGTCCTGTTGAAAGACGGGCAATGGAAATAGGATCGCTGGTTGCGTTTAATTGTTCCACAAGAAATTGCTGTTCTTCTTGTCCAATTTGCATCGCGGCAATTTGTTCTTCGATACGGGCACGTTCTTCTGTATCGATATGGCCATCTGCTTTGGCTGCACTGATCATGGCGCGGATCAGGATTAAACGGATATCGGTATCGGGAGAAGTTGTTTGTTGTTCTGCAAGGTCAAAAATACTGCCAGCTGGTGGCGGAGCAATTTGAGCGCTTGTTGGTGTTGGACACGGTGCTTGTGCAGATGCTGCTTGAGGCTGGGATTGTGCGGATTTATGATCACTCCAAGCTTTATAGGCTAAGCCACCAACAGCGGCCAAGCCGCCATAAGTAAGGGCTTTTTTACCCATTTTACGGGCTTTCTTGTTACTCAATAATAGAGCTGCCAAACCACCAACTGCTGCGCCACCAACCAGGCCAGTCCCCATGCCGCCAGATTTTGTGCTTTCAACAGCTTTATTGATGCCGCTACCTGCCGTACCCATAACGTTACTTAGAATTGAGTTCACATCCATCTTTGACCATCCTTATATCTTTTAACAATCTCAGTAATTGATATAGGGGCAAAAATTTTGTTTTCCAGAGGTAACGTTACAGGTTGTATTGCAGGTTTGATTTAATCGTATCTGAGTTCCGTCGCTTTGCCGTGGAAGATATAATAGGAAAGGGCTGTATACCCTAGCAAGATTGGCAAAACGATAAGGGCGCCAAATAACATGATCATCAAAGAATCTGGGGCCGCTGCCGCTTCTATAATGGTCATCTTTTCAGGGACAATATAAGGGAAGAAACTGTAAGCTAAACCGATAAAACTTAAGGTGAAGATACCTACTGTTAAGAGGATTGGCACCCAACAATATCGATCATTTGCTAATGGCAATATTCTTAAGAATAAGAATAAGCATAGAATTAAGATGCCTGTCGCAATGGGTATTGGGGCCAAAGCAAATAATGTTGGGAAATCAAACCATTTCTCATAAATACGATTACTGACCAACGGTGTTGTGATGGATACAGTTGTAAGGCCGATGATTGATGCGATGAGATGAAGTTTTGCCCATCTTATAGCTTTTAATTGTAAGTCCCCCTCGGTTTTCATAATGAGCCAGCAGGCCCCAATCAAGCAATAGGCAGAGGCGACCGCGAATGCGATTAAACAAGAGAATAAAATACCACCTAAACCTTGATCAAAACCAATAATGTAAGATCCAAGCATATAGCCTTGGGCAAGGGCAGTCAGAAGGGAGCCATAAAAGAAGTTCTTATTCCAACGTCCCTTTTGTTTTTGTGGAACTTTAGCACGGAAGTCGAAAGCAACGCCCCGGAAAATAAGACCGAAGATCATAACCGCAACAGGGATATATAATTCAGTTAAGATAATTCCATGCGCTGCGGGAAAGGCGACGAGCAATAATCCCACACCAAGAATGAGCCATGTCTCATTGGCATCCCAGAAAGGACCAATCGACGCAATCATTCGATCTTTTTCTTCTTGCGTTGCTTTATGAATGAGTATGCCAACGCCCAAATCATATCCATCTAAAATGGCATAAATCAGCATGGATAATCCCATCAGAAAGGCGAAGGTTAATGGTAGCCAACTGCCATCTTGAATTACATTTTCTAACATGACGCTCACCTTTCCTTATTCTGCAGGTGTCATTGCCGTGTGGCGTTCACTGGCGGACATGGTTTGTTTTTCAGGGTCACGATTTGATCCATCTCCGGCTTTTCGGGCCAGATAGAAAAGCGTCGTGACATATGCGACAGTCAGGAAGGCATAGACAGCCAGATACATTATCAATGTTGAAAGAACCATACCACCGCTGACGGAACCAAGTGCGTCCTTGGTACTAAGTACGCCTTGTACCAACCATGGTTGGCGACCAATCTCAGTGACATACCATCCAGCGATTGTGGCAACAGTGCCGGAAAAAGTCATTCCAACCAAGCCGTATAGGTAATGTTTTGGCATGTTCTTTTGACGCGCTAGAAAATAGGAACCAGCCCAAGCAAATAGAAGCATCAACATGCCAACACCGATCATAATCCTAAAACCAAAGAAAAGTGGTTTAACAGGTGGATGTTGATCAAATTCCTTTAATCCTTTGATTTCGCCATCCAGACTATGGGTAACGATTAAGCTCGCTAAGTAAGGAATTTCGATAGAAAAATCATTTCGCTGTTCTTCTTCATTCGGCAAACCAAATAGAACAAGAGGGGCGCCTTGATGTGTTTCCCACGCGCCTTCAATAGCAGCTAATTTTGCGGGTTGGTATTCTTTGGTGTTAATACCATGTTCATGTCCGGCAAAGATCTGTAGTGGAATTAGAATGGTGGCTGCAATGATCGCTGTTTTTAGTGACTTGCGAACGGAAGTGGCCTGATCACCTTTTAATAATCGATAGGCAGATAAACCGGCGATTAAGAAGGAGGCAGTCAGACCAGATGCCAATAACATATGACTTAAGCGATAAGGCATAGATGGGTTAAAGATAACCTCCCACCAACTTGTCACATGAGCTTGAAGTAATCCTGCCTCATTTGGGATCATCTCAAACCCCGTGGGTGTATGCATCCAGCTGTTTAAAACAAGGATCCAAAAGGCCGATAGTGTTGTGCCGCCCGCAACTAACACTGTTGCAGTGGTATGCAGCCATGATGGAACTTTTCTGAAACCAAATAACATGATCCCAAGGAAGGTAGCTTCCAGAAAAAAGGCTGTTAACACCTCATAGGCTAATAGAGGACCGGCAATATTACCGACAGTTTCCATAAAGCCCGGCCAGTTTGTGCCAAACTGGAACGACATAGTTACACCGCTTACCACACCAATAGCAAAGCTTAGGGCAAATACCTTGGTGAAGAAGAAGTAGGATTGCATCCATGCTTCATTTTTTGTCGCATTATAACGCAGTTTAAAGAATAGCAGGAACCAACCAAGCGCAATGGTTATGGATGGAAACATTATATGAAAGGTTATATTTGCCGCGAATTGAATACGCGACAGCATAAAGGGGTCAAGTTCTACCATTTCGATCTCTCACACGTCAGGGGGTTATGAGATTAGTTTTAATTTGTCCTTAAATTGGTAGAGGTTGTAAATTTTTGCCCCCATTTTCAGGAGGTTAACAAGACGTTCGGTATCGACCTTGTTCATTTCCTCATACCAATCAGTTAGCATTTCGATCAGGTCATGCATTTCCTGCATTTTTTCCTGAGCATGCTTTTCTTGTTCGGATGAAGGCTTCTCCATGATCACGGATCGTAACATGGTGAGTGTAGGCTCAATCTCTCTTCTCCGACGTTCCTCAACCAGATTACGTACGATATCCCAAATATCATCATGGGTACCGTAGTAATCTTTGCGGTCTGCTGGAATATGCTTGAGCATCACCAGATTCATACTTGCCAATTCTTTTAAACCCATCGCAACATTTGAACGCGAAAAACCAAGTGCATCTACAATTTGATCAGCATTCAAAGGTTGTTCAGACAAATAGAGAAGTGCGTAAATTTGACCCACGGTACGGTTAATACCCCACCGTGATCCCATCTCACCGAAGTGAAGCACGAATGTCTGTATGACGGGTGGCAAGTTCATAATCTGTCCTTAAATCCATTTTAGAATTATTTTATTTTTCGTATTTTCAGTATATACTGAAAATTCAGAATTAAGGAAAGTGTTTTCTGACTCAAAATTTGAAAATTTTTCTAATTAAAAGAAAACCCCGCCGTTTAAGGCAGGGTTTTAAAAGAGATAATCTCACAGGTATTATTATTTAGATAGCAGACCAGGCCAGTTTTTGTTGGCTGTTTCAATGAAGCCTGGAATGTCTTTGTTCCAACGTTCTTGAACGCTGTCATTGTTATTTAGGTATAGTTTACCATCCACAATCTTCCAGATTTTTGGATCGCCTTCATAGCCTTCGTTCACTTCAGCCACAGCCCATGCGCAGTAACCACCATATTGTGGCGCATATTTTTCTGGATCAGCTTCGAATAAAGCTTTGTTTTCCGCAGAGGAGAATAACCAAGTTGCACCATTCCAGGTGACTTTGTGATCTTTGGACCCTTTAACAGGTTCACCGTTGGTGAAATAAGATACAGTATCGTATCCACCCACAGCTTGATCACTTAACCAGCCAGTGTAAATTGGTTCAATCGCAAATGCTTTACCAATCATAAATGTCGAAAAAGCAAGTGCAGCGAGTAGGATTTTAACAGGGGTTTTCATCGTTTGACTCCTTAATAAATCAAATCATCATTCAGTATGTGGATAATCTGCAACGAGGCGTTTTTCTTCCTGCCAAGCTTTGGTTAATCTCCAAAGAGAAGCAGGCTTAAAGCCGCGTTTCCTGTTTTTTGCCCCAATGCGATACAGGGTCGCATATTGTTCAAACAAGGTTTTATAAGCTTCACGGAGGGTGATTTTACGATCCCAAATATGGGTTGCTTCACCACCGGCACCATTAACTTCTACAATTTTGAAATTCTTACCTTGCTGTAAATCTTCGACATTCGTAAAACGTACATCGAAACGGCCGAAATAGAATTCCGGAATATCTTTTGCAATTTTATCAAAAGCATCAGTCATAGCTTTTGTAACATATGGACGTCCATCTCTGAAAATGGTGCCACGACTATGAGAACCTGCAAAAGCAAGACGATAAGGTTGCCCTGCAGGAATGATCTCATCAAGACGGCTTTCATGGCGTTTTAAATATACGTGGGAAATTTGGCCTGCGCGTTCATCTTCTTCAATGAGTTGGCGCAAATTGCGTGTGCCATCCCCAATCACATATGGGAAATACTTCAACGTCACAGAGAAAATGCGACCTTTTTCCTGATCTGGTTCACGAATATAAAAGACGCCAGCCTCAGCTTCATAAGGAACCAGTTCCTGTAGCAAGATACTTGCATCGTCCGGGAAGCTATCAATATAAGTTATCAACTCCTCACTAGAACGGGCAATTTGCACACCTACGCCACGACATCCCATATCTGGCTTTGCGACCAACGGGAAGGTTAGGCCTGCTTCTGACATGCGTTTTTCTGCTAATGAAATGATATCCTCGCTTTCACCTTTTGTGATTTGGGTGAAGGGGGAGATAAATTCTTTTGCAGTTTCACCTGCGAGAGAAAGGACAATTTTTTTGGACTCGCCAACCAAGCCCCCCATGGGGAAGTGCGGATTTGCTGAAGTTGGTAATGTTGCGCCCATATGACGTAGGCTGAGCCAAATTGTTTGTAGAACGATCGGGATATAAAAGACGCGAGGCGACCAAAACTCAAAATGAGACAGAGCTGGGCCATCCATTTCCAGTGGCGGCATGCCTTGATGCATTAGCTTACCGGCGCTGGTAGGGTTAATCGCATTTTCGATACTCAGGTCACTCATGCTTTTTTCCATTAGTTATTTGTCATGGCTTTTTGCTTTGTCACAACGGCCATGTTTTTTGTTAATTTTTTTAAAAGGCGTGGTAAAAAGATTGTGGCAACAACCAATCCGATACCAATTGCCCAACGCCATTCACCGAGTTGCATCACAACAAATTCACCAGTTAAATAGCTCACTGCGAAGAGCGCACTGGTCCAGAAAAAGACAGCAATCCCAGTCGTAAGAGCAAACTTGGTAAAAGAAAGTCGGAATAGACCACAAGCTGTATAAGTCGGAAAACGCATGCCCGGGGCAAATCTAGCGCCAATAATGGCTTGTACCATCCATCCATCTAACCAATTACTTGTGGCCACCATACCTTTGCGTTTTAGAAATTCTCTAACCCGCCAATATTTGCTGGAGAGGCGACCTAAACCATATAAACCAAGGTCACCTACGAAAATGCCAATATAAAGTGCAATAAGGGCGAGATAGGGGTCAATTAGACCTCCAACGGCAACTAAGGCTGCCCCCACTGTGGCAGGGTCTTCCAAAATGAATGTCGCGATAATGATCAGTCCCATAATAATAAAGGGATTGCCAGCTTGCGCTTGTAGAAGGTTTATAAAGTTTCCTAAATCCCATTCCATATTATTGTCCCGCTTCTGTATGGGATTTCATCATTGCGATGGCCTCATGTAATTCTTCCAGTGAGTTCCACGGTAAGAAGTGATTCTGATCTTGGATTAATGTCACATGAATGAGGCTATTTTGTGGGAACATCTTTTCCATGTAATCCACATTTGCAACTGGCACTAAGTCATCCTTAGTTCCATGCACAATGATTGTAGGGATTTTTAACTCTTTTAAACGCGGGGCTAAAACTTCCAAATCTGCTTTCAGGCTAAATAATTCTTCATTGGCGTTTTTGATTGCACGCGGCAATAAGGCAGATATAGGCCAAGTATCCCCCACATATTGCATAAAATGTGTTTCTTCAAGTGCGGGGTCTAACGCGCCAGCGGCGACAATAATACCGGCAAATGCATCTGGGTAATCTAAGGCAGCCTGGACAACGACCGGACCACCATAGGAATGGCCAACAAGGATCGGTTTCTTACCTGATGAATGATCGGACAATGGCATTAAAGCACTGGCATGAAGAGAGATATCTGTGAGGGACTCTTTTGGGCCACTCTGACCAAAACCCGGCCGATCAATCGCAATATATTCATATCCCGGTTGAACATCACTAATCATGTCCGCCCAAACCGTCGTGCTGCCGGGAGTGCCATGTACCAAAATAACAGGTTGTCCATTTGGATCACCTGCTTTGATATAATTGATATGATTTGCGGGATGATTAGGAAGAAGGGCCGTGTGATTTTCCATCGCCGCGATTTCAGCTTCGCTTGTCGCAGATTTGGGTGGACCAAAACAAGCAGTCAAGGCAACGCTGATGCATAAAAAGCCCGCATAGCGAAAAGAAGAAATCTCGCTGAGGTCTTTTCTGCGTCTAAGCTGATGAACTGTTTGTCTCATTCTTAAGGCTCTTATTCCTGAAAAATTTTATATTCCAGAAATACGATTATTTGCCTTCACTGACAAATGTCATTCAGTCACATTTTCGCGAGGAATAGGTTATTTAACCTGACGTGATATAGTCTCTCATGGCATTTGCTTCAAATTCAAGTTCATTGATCCGGTTCTTCACCACATCCCCGATTGAGATAATGCCAACCAAATTTCCATTATCTATCACAGGTAAATGGCGAAAACGTCCTTCGGTCATTTGGGCCATGATTTTGGCAACTGCATCAGAAGGGCTGCAAGTTTGTACATCTTTTGTCATAATATTTTTAATAGCCTTACTTAGAACAGATGCACCTTGATTACCAATTTCACGCACGATATCGCGTTCCGACAAGATGCCGATCAACTTGCCAGCTTCATCAAGGACAACGGTCGCCCCGATTTTTTTCTCAGCTAAAATGGCAACGGCACTTTCAATCGAATCATTCTCATTTAGGCCAAGAACATTACTCCCTTTTCCCTTGAGTATTCCTTCCACGTTCATTTTCATCTCTCCACGAAATAATTTGATATCCAATTATTCCGCAGAAAGATGAAAACTCAAAGTAAATAATGACTTGCTAATGAAATAAGGTGTGATTTTCGAATAGATGAATGTAAAAAATCTTGTTCCTAAAAATTCATTTACATTTCTTTAAAGCAAAGTCACTTTGTTCAAAATAGATCGGTTTAAAGGCTTAAATTATGCTCGGCATCGAAGATGGTTATCTTTTTATTTTAACGGCTTGTGGAATATTTTTACTAGCTGGTTCTATTAAGGGAGCCATTGGTATTGGTTTACCAACAACTGCAATGTCGTTGATGTTGCTTGTTTTTGAACCTGCGATTGCATTGGGGTTGGTGATTTTACCAATTGTGATTACCAATGGTCAGCAATATTTTACGACACCAAATAAACGAGAAACAGCAAAGAAATATTTACCTTTTGCCGCTTGGTCGATGCTTTCCATCTTTCTGGTGTCATTTTTCGCGCTGGAATATAGTGTGGATTATCTTCGTCTTATTATTGCGATCACGATTTTACTTTTTTGTCTTAGTCAGTTTTTTAAAATTCGCCTGCATTTTGTAGAGACACATGATCGCCTGTCTCAGGCAATATTTGGGATTATTGCAGGTATCTGTGGTGGATTGACGTCTATTTGGGCGCCGCCAATCATGATTTATACTTTGTCTAAAGGTGTCACTAAGGAAGAATTCATTGCAGCTGCAGGGTTTCTTATTTTTGTAACCAGTTGGCCTTTGCTTGGTGGGCTAACATCGGCTGGTATTATGAATGGTGGCATATTCTGGATTTCTTTGATCTGCGTTGGCGCTTGTACGATCGGATTCATGTTAGGAGCGAAAATCCGAAAATACATTAATGAGAAGACATTTAGATATATTCTGTTAACCTTCTTTACCATTGCAGGTTTGCGATTATTCATTACAGAAATTATGCGATTAACAGCATAACAAAATATATAAATTGATCAGGGAGAGACGAGTATGGGCGAGGGTAAAGTTCCAAACTTTAAACCAATTTCTGGAAGCGATTTACCACGTTTTGCAGGGATTCCAACTTTTATGCGATTACCACATGTGGAACCGCAATCTGAGTTGGCAAAATCACATGTAGATGTGGGGATTATTGGTATTCCTTGGGATGGCGGCACCACAAACCGTGCGGGTGCGCGCCATGGACCACGTCAGATGCGCGATATGTCTACCTTGATGCGTAATGTTCATCATGTTTCAGGTATTCAACCTTTTGAGCTTATCAAATGTGCGGATATGGGCGATAGTCCTGTCAATCCAATTCAAATTGAAGATACTTTAGACCGCGTTGAAACATTTGTCAGAAGCTTGGTTGAGGACGGAATTGCACCAGTAACGGCTGGTGGTGATCATCTGGTTTCTTTACCTATTATGCGCGCAATTAAAGATAAGCTTTGTGGCGGTAAACCTATGGGGATGGTGCATTTTGATGCACATACAGATACATGGGATCGTTATTTTGGTGGTTCAATGTATACCCATGGAACACCATTTCGTCGCGCTATTGAAGAAGGCTTACTTGATCCTAAACGTACTGTGCAGATTGGCATTCGTGGCTCTCTTTATACACCAGAGGATAAAGACTGGGGCCTAGAGCAAGGCATTCGTGTTATTGAAATTGAAGAATATTTTGATCTTGGTGTTGAAGGGGTGATTAAAGAAGCGCGTCGTGTGATTGGGGATGATCCAACCTATGTAAGTTTTGATGTGGATTGTCTGGATCCAGTATATGCACCGGGAACAGGCACACCGGAAATCGGTGGTATGACGACCCATGAAGCACAACAAATTGTACGTGGGTTACGTGGGGCTGATATCATTTCTGCGGATGTAGTGGAAGTGTCTCCGCCCTTTGATCAATCCGGGGCGACAGCCTTGGTTGGTGTCACTATCATGTGGGAAATTTTATGTTTGCTTGCCGAAAATATGCAAAAAAAGGGTTTGGTGAAATAGACATTTTCAAAAAATGGGGAGGCCGATAAGCCTCCCTCTTTAGTTTTGCATAAAGTAGGCTGAGACAGGTATGTCCTAAAGGTATGTCCTACTTTGTTTGCAAGGAGCTCTTTTGCTTTCCATTAGCATCAAAATTGTCAGGGGAAAGCCAAGTTTCAAAACCTTCCTTTGCCTTCTTCCATTCACGATTAAGTATCGAAAACCAGGCAGTATCACGATTATGACCTTTGATGACGCTCATTTGACGAAAAACACCTTCAAAACTGAAACCTAATCTTTCAGCGGCCTTTTTGGATGGTTCATTCAGGTTGTTACATTTCCATTCATAACGACGGTGCCCTAGATCCTCAAAAGCATGTTTCATCATCATATACATGCATTCTGTAGAGGCAGGTGTGCGTTGCATCAAAGGGGAAAAATGAATATGTCCGACTTCAATTGATCCCATGGTCGGATCAATCCGTAGGTAACTTGCCATCCCAAGGATTAGGTCATCTGATTGACGGCGGATAACATAGAAAAATGGATCTGGGTTCACACAGCCGATCTCTAGCCATCCTCTAAAATCAGCTTCTGTTTCAAAAGGCCCTACAGGTAAATAGGTCCAGTTGGAACCATTTTCATTTTTACTGAAGGCTTCAAACAAACCACTGCAATGTGTATCAATATCCAGTTTTTCCATATAGCAATATTGACCATGAAGCGGACGACCGTCCGGTGCTAATGCACCTTTCCAGTCAGGAACTGGTACGCCAAGAATTTGACCTATCTCGTTATAGTTAACGTTAGACATATTATTCACCTTTAACTTTGTTGTTAAAGATTGAATAAATAAAATGGCCCTATTCATCTAGGGCCATTCTTCACTTAATGACAGTGCCATTTATTAGGAAACTTCTTCCACTTCCTCATCGGTCAGCGGGCGACTAACCACCCAACAATAACCATCAGGATCAATAAGATAGCATTCACGTAATCCATGAGGTTTGTTCAGGCTACCTGCGAAAACGATATGATTATGTTTACGTGCGCGGATTTCTGCCTGATCCGGGTCTAAGTCATAAAGATGGAATTCCGCACCTGCACCACGTCCTTCTTGGGATTGGGCTATGCCGAGATAGGCGTTGTCACTATAACTATGATCCGCATGGAGCATCCATTCTGCTGATCCTTGGCGAATAATTGCAATATCCTCATTCCAATACACGACATGGGCAAGCAAAATATCTTCGGCAAATTTCTTGGATACTTCGACATCAGCAACCAGCAAATTGATACCGAATCCTTTTAAGCTTCGTCCGTAATCTGCCGGAGATACCGACCATGGTTTTTTAGTGCTTTTAGATGACATATCCCTGATCCTTTTATGTTTTCATATTGTTAGATCAAAATATAAGGGGTCTGAATAGATCCATTTTTAGTCAAAAATTTTGAAAGATGGCTTAGGCGGTTGCTGGCGGTTGTTGTAATGCAAAGAACTTGATTTCTCTTTGACGTCCTTTAACAGCAACACTATGGGATTTACTTTCAGGTAAAGTAATGCCTGCAGTTTGTGCTGCACGTTCACTAATAATAAAGGGGGATTTATATTCCTTACACAAACTTTCTAGCCGCGCTGCAATGTTCACGTTATCGCCAATTGCTGTGATCAATTGGTTATTTGGTGGTCCCATAGCACCAACAATTGCTTCGCCATAATGGATGCCAATACCAATTTGCATAGGTTCCTTTAGTTCGCTTTCTAGCTGTACATTCAGTTCATCTAGTCTTCGGAACATTTCGGTTGCCCCCTTAATTGCTTGTTCAGCATGATTTTTGGCATTGCCACCATTAAGACCGTAGATTGCCATCAAGCCATCGCCATTAAATTGTGCATAATGGCCTTTCGTTGCGTTAAGAGAGGATGTCATTTCTGCAAAAAACTGATTTAAAATGAATAAGACATCATAAGGAAGTTTTTCTTCGCCAAGCTTGGTGGAGCCGCGTAAATCAACAAACATAACGGCAACCTGCATCTCCATGCCATCAAGGCCGCCGGGGCGACGGCCATCTTTTGCGTTAGCATCAGCTGGCATCAACGGCATAACTGTAATATCAGATGTTGGGCGGATTTGGCATGCTAAGCGCACGGAAGGGATTGCTTCAATTCTCTCTAACGCTTCTTTTTCTACTTTTTGAGGTTCATGAAGATTCTCTACGCCTTCGGTTACGCGTATACGGCAAGTTGTACATCTGCCGCGCCCTCCGCAAACCGAGGCCAGTGGTATTTTGTTCGATCGCATTGTTTCTAGGGCAGTTGCACCATCCAAGATGCGGTAAGATTTGCCATTGGGAAACTTTAGGCGCGGTTGTTTTTTTAATTTCTGTAATAAAAATCTCAATGATCGAGCAATGAAAGGTGTCAGAGAGATCACCCCAAAGAAGATAAGTGTATTCATTGTTGCCACTTGAAGCCAATGATAGCTTTCATGGGTGACATTACTTGCCATTCTGACACCAGACATAAACATTCTGTCCGATTCCAACATCATGACTTGATAGCCAGCAGAGATATATCCTGCCAACGCAAGTGTAGGAATAACAACCGCAAACTGTGCCATAAGCCAGCGGATGCGGGTATAGAATGCTTTCGTTTTTAACCAGTAATGAATGCCGATACATCCATGTATCCAAACAATAATTACCGCAAATCCGTGTATGATGCCGGATTCAAAATTTGATATCCAATAATTTACCAAGACTTGTGGATAATGAATCTGAGTATCATAGAATTCTTCCACTATACCTGTAGCAATGACATGGTTAGCTACCAAAAAAGGAATAGATAAACCGAAGAATAACTGGATCAGTTCCCATTTTTTTAGTTTTAAGCTACGCCTTTGGTAAATCACCCACAATGCCATAACTATATGAATGATCGCGGCAAGGGTTAGTATAATTGTACCAATTTCAGTTTTCCAGATGGCAAGAAAATAAGGACGCGCTTCTTCCATGATGAGGATAGAAGTTAAACCGAGCGCATGGTTAAGATAATGCGTTAAAACAAACGCAAATAAAATCAAACCACTTATTAGGCGAAGGCGTTGGCCCATTGAATATACGATCCGTTTATAAGTTATAGCTGATATCTAACTTAAAGGGATTTGCCAGAGATAAAAATTAAAAATTGCCAAAATAACTGTGATTTAGCTTTAAAAGTAAAGAAGTTGAAAATGAAAAACGCCCAAAGATTTCTCTCTGAGCGTTAATTCATTAGGTTGTTCAAAGAAGCGAAATCGCTTGTCTGAACGAAAGTGCTCGATCCTCGAACACTGAAAGTTCTAAATTAAAATTAGAAACCTTCGCGCTCGATACGCTTGCGCAGAAGTTTGCGGTGGCGACGGACTGCTTCAGCCTTTTCGCGAGCCTTCTTTTGAGATGGCTTTTCGAAATGGCGACGCAACTTCATTTCACGGAAGATGCCCTCGCGTTGCATTTTCTTCTTCAGCGCACGCAGTGCTTGATCAACGTTATTATCACGAACGATAACTTGCACTTTGCTCACCGTCCTTTCGGATAAAGAGTATATATCTCTAAGAGCTCTTCCCTTAGAGTTGGCGGCTTATAACATATGTCTATATAGATGTGAAGCCCTATGGGTTGGAAAGTTAGTAGTTTTCGGTTTTATAGGGCTTTTTTCTTCAGCTTTCTGCATTATTATATTCATTCATAAAGTTTAAGAACAGGATTGAAATATGGCTATTCAACCCGTTACCAAGATGGGGCACCCGGCTTTACGGCAAAAATCAATGGCAATTCGTTTTGATGATTTGACTGATGATGATCAAATTGTATTGGAAGAATTGGTAACAGATCTAGTTGATACAATGCATGATGCAGGCGGTACAGGTATTGCTGCTCCCCAGATTGGAGTGGTGCGTCAAGCTGTTATATATTTTGTGACGAAGGGTCGTGGTTTTGAACCTGTGGAAGAAGATATCCCGCTCACTGTAATGTTTAATCCGGTGATAGAGCCGATCGGCAATGAACAGTTTTATGATTGGGAGGGATGTCTCTCTGTGCCTGGATTAACTGGATTGGTCCCTAGGTTTAAGAATATTGAGCTCACGTATCAGGATATCGCTGGAAAAACACATAAAGAAGCCCTATCTGGATATCATGCACGTGTGGTTCAGCATGAGGTAGATCATTTATTAGGTATTTTATATCCACAAAGGATGGATGATATCTCTTTACTTATGTATAGTGATCAACTTGAACATGGACTGCCACAAAAGGCGCGTGAAATATTAATCGCACAAGGTAATATGTGAAAATTTATTGAGTGAGTTTGAAAATGACTGATGCACAACTGGCGCTAGAAGAAAAACGTGATCAATTAATTGAAGCAATGTTACCGCATGTTCCTTTCGACGGCTGGACCCGTGCTGCTCTTTATATGGGCGCGGAGGATATCAATCTATCTCGCAAGGAGGCGGACCGCATTTTACCAGGTGGTCCTGTTGATTTGATCTTGCAATTCTATCATTTGAATACAGTAAAAATGAACCAAGAATTGGCGATGCTGGATTTGCCATCCATGAAAATTCGCGAACGTATCGCAACCGCCGTTAAAACGCGTATCTTGTTGAATAAAGATCAGAAAGATGCCGTACGTAAGGCTATGTCAGTTATGGCAATGCCTCAAAATGCGATCCATTCGACCAAGGCAATGTTTAGTGCTGTTGATGCCATGTGGTATGCCGCAGGTGATAACGCAACTGATTGGAATTATTACTCAAAACGGGGCTTGTTAAGCGGCGTTTATTCATCAACATTACTCTATTGGCTGGATGATAAGTCCGAAAACCATCAAGCGACATGGGAATTTTTAGATCGCCGTATTGGTGACGTGATGAAAATCCCTCAATTAAAAGCCAAGGCGACAGGCATCCTAAATAAACTTTCAGAATTACCCAAGTTACGTCGAAGTGCAATTAACCGCATGAAAGTGAAAGCGTAATAGCTTTTAACTAAAATATGTCAGGGATTTTCCGAAATTTTCTGGAACGAGAGCTTCATGAAATAGAAGCCGCTGACCCTCGTATGAAGAAACGAGGACAATCTCGGCTTATCTTAATACTTTCTGCAATTCCGATTGTGCCGCTTAGTGTTTTACTATTGATCGTCACATTATTAAGCTGGGATGCCGCCACTCGGTTTGATAAGGATATTTGGACGATTGTCCTTTTGCATCCGTTTCTTGCTTGTTTATGCTTAATGATCGCTATGGCTATGCATAAACAATCGTTTTATTTGTTTGCCATCATTTTAGGTGCTGGACCCCAAATAGGCTCATTCCTATACTTTTGGTATATATATTTAAGTTGGGCATTGAGTTAGGTCGCTTATCTAATCCTTAAATAAGCGATTTACATGTCCCATTTTACGTCCCGGTTTTGCTTCTGCTTTGCCATATAGATGTAAGTGAGCACCAGGTTCTGCCAGTATTGCAGGCCAGTTGTTTATATCATTTCCAAGCAAGTTTTTCATTTCCGCACGTCCCAAACGTTCCACGGAACCGAGTGGTAAACCACATACAGCGCGAACAAGTTGTTCAAACTGTGAAGTTACACAGGCATCTTGCGTCCAGTGACCAGAGTTATGAGGGCGTGGCGCAACCTCATTAACTAGGATTTCGCCATCAGTTGTTACAAACATTTCAACAGCAAGCAGGCCAATTAATTCCAGTCCCTCAACAGCTTTGATTGCATAATCCATCGCTGTCTTTGCTTGTTCATCAGTGATGGACGCTGGCACAGTTGTTGTGTCCAGAATATGGTTTTTGTGACTGTTTTCAACTGGCTCATAAGCTTTGGTTTCACCTGTGGCACTTCGCGCAACAATCACAGAGATTTCTTTAGTGAAGCTAACAAAGCCTTCAAGAACGCAACGTACTTTGTTTAAATCTTTCCAGGCCGCAATCACGTCCATACCTTCAGTGATTTTAATCTGACCTTTACCATCATACCCAAAACGAGCCGTTTTCAAAACGGATGGTCGGCCAAGTTTTTCAACAGCCATTTCCATTTCTTCAGCCGTTTCCACCTTAGCCCAAGGTGCGGTTGGAATACCGCAATTGTTTAAGAAAGATTTTTCGACGATGCGATCTTGTGAAAGCTCCAACGCTTTCGGACCAGGGCGCATTGGCTTATAGGATTCAAGAATTTGCAACGTTTTTACAGGAACATTTTCAAATTCCAAAGTAATAACATCTACTTTTGAGACAAAACGAAGTAAATCGGCTTCATTGTCATAGCTGCCGGCAATGTGACCATTGGACACTTGTGAGGCTGGGCACCCTCTTTGTGGTTCAAAGATTTCACATTTATAGCCAAGATTAGCCGCAGCCAAGGCCGTCATACGGCCTAGTTGCCCACCCCCTAAGATACCAATTGTGGAACCGGGTGCAATAACACGAGGGGAAGGGGATGTTGGGCGCATTCTCTGGCTTTCCTTAAGGGAAGAGTTAAAACTATATCAAGTTTATATATTGATTAATCTACTGGTTCTTCTGCAACAGCGTCCGTTTGTGCTGCGCGGAAGTCATCTAAAGCCTTTGCAACATTTTCATCATGCAAGGCGATGACAGAAGCAGCCAGCAAACCCGCATTGATTGCGCCAGCTTTTCCAATCGCGAGTGTACCAACAGGGACACCACCTGGCATCTGTACAATGGATAGCAAGCTGTCTTGGCCATTCAATGCTTTTGATTGAATAGGAACACCAAAAACGGGGAGCGGTGTCATTGACGCTGCCATGCCTGGTAAATGTGCTGCCCCACCAGCACCGCCAATAATTACGTGTAAACCACGGTCCTTTGCAGTTTTTGCATATTCAACAAGACGATCAGGTGTGCGATGTGCGGAGACAATTTTTACTTCATGAGGCACACCTAATTTTTCTAAGATTTCAGCTGCATGTGTCATTGTAGGCCAATCGGATTGGCTACCCATTATGATACCAACTTTTGGTGTTTCACTCATTTTTGTCGATCCGTCATGTAAGGTTGAATTTGGTGGGGAGTATAGGGGGATTACCTCTGAATTCAAGTCCCCAAAATTTAGGCATTATTAACAATTTGATAAATCGTAATTTTAGTTAAGCAATAATATCTGGAATGAGTTGATTTTCCAAATTAATCAATTCATCTTTAATGGCAAGTTTTCGCTTTTTAAGGCGTTGAACTTGCAATTGATCAAAAGGGATTGCCTCTGAAATGCGGTCGATAACATCATCAAGGTCTCTATGCTCTGTGCGTAATTCTTCAACACGGTGGCGTAGGGCCGCAACTTCAAGTTCGTCCATGACTATATCTTTGCCA
>NZ_SMMC01000035.1 GCF_009711445.1 Curvivirga aplysinae
TGTGGTTTTACGGGACTCCAAATCAATATGAGCTTGCTGAATATCACTGAGCGCATAATTCTGCATGACATTCACCTCTAAGCCCTTCTGAATCGCTTCAAAAAGCGCATTTGTTGAGGTCACTAAATCAGCTCTGGAAGCTACATATGTCATTAAACTAGGTCTCGTAAAGAATAAGGAGCCTTTAGCTGCTAAAATTCCTACATCAAATGGTGGCACCGGGCCGGATGCATTTCCATAAGAAACCATCATGCCACGTGGCGATAAACTATCTAATGAGCTCTCAAAGGTGGAAGCACCAACACCGTCATAAACAACAGGAACACCTTTTCCATCGGTAATCTCTTTCACTTTGGTGGCCACATTTTCTTCATTATAATAAATGATATGATCCGCACCATGGGCTTTGGCTAATTCTGCTTTTGCCTCACTACCAACAGTTCCTATAACCGTTGCCCCTAGTTGTTTTAGCCATTGGCATGCAAGAAGGCCTACACCACCGGCTGCTGCATGAAATAAAACAGTATCTCCTTCTTTCACCCGATAAGTTCGACGAATGAGATATTCAACGGTCATACCTTGTAACATCATAGCTGCGGCTGTTTCTTCTGAAATACTATCCGGTAATTTCACCACACGATCCCAGGGGATAAGGCGTTCTTCCGCATATGCACCCAAAGGACCTGCCCCATAACAAACACGATCGCCAACTTCGAATTCTGTCACGCCATCACCTACGGCGGTGATGACACCGGCACCTTCAAGACCTAATGTTGCCGGAAGTGGAACCGGATAGAGACCTGAACGATGATAAGTATCGATATAATTTAAACCAATAAAGCTGTTTTTGATTTTGATTTCTCCAGTAGCTGGATCACCGATGTCCACATCTTCATATTTCATGACCTCGGGACCGCCTGCTTCGTGTATACGAACTGCTTTGACCATTATTACTCTCCTAAACAGGTTTATCTTTTGACGCTATGTTATAGATATCACATCATTTCTCATAGCTATTTCATTAGCGTTTCACTTGTGAAAATTGGTAAATATCATTTATGCTTCAATTATATATAAATCGCTTGATTTAATCCGGTATAATGAAAATTCATTGTGATATTCCTTACTTTTTTCGGATATAGTTTCTTTCCAATATGGCAAAAAGAAATGTTGATATGCATATCCGGACAAAGTTGTTTGTCTGATAAGCGAATAATGTGATACTAGCTGTCGAACCCAAACGGATTGGTGGGAGGATAATATGAAGATCACTTTTGATATTGATTGTACACCAGAAGAAGCGAGACGATTTCTTGGATTACCCGATGTCTCTGCAGCGCAAGATCGCCTGATGAAAGAATGGGAAGACAAGATGCGTGAAGCAATGGATAAAGCAGTCTCTGGTGAAGATCCCGCCGCTTTGATGAAGTTATGGAATCCATTTGGTGCGGATACATTGGATGGAATTCAAAAAGCGTTTTGGAATTCTGTTGGGATGTCTTCAACTCATAAAGACGACAAATAATAAATATTCAACTTGGATTTAGAAGAAGATGAGCGGCGATACAATTTTTGCCTTAGCCAGTGGTAAAGGTCGAGCTGGTGTTTCAGTCATTCGCATTTCTGGTGATAAAGCCGGTGATGCAGTGAAAGCAATTACGGGGAAAGACCTCCCCCTTGCCCGTCAGGCAGCGCGTCGTTGGTTTCTAGATCCGTCTGACAGTAACAGTCAGATTGATGATGGTTTATTAATCTGGTTTCCAGGCCCAAATAGTTTTACGGGCGAAGATTGTGCTGAAATTCAAGGGCATGGCGGCTTAGCTGTTATTTCTGCAATGTTGCGTATATTGGGTGAACAATCCGGGTTGCGGTTAGCAGAACCGGGTGAGTTTACTCGCCGTGCTTTCCAAAATGGAAAGATGGATTTGACTGAAGCAGAAGGTCTTATTGATCTTATCGATGCAGAAACAGAGGCTCAACGTAAACAGGCCCTTGCGCAATCCAAGGGCGCTTTGGGGGCTCTTTATGAAGGATGGTCAGAACGCTTGAAGCGGATACTAGCTTATTATGAAGCTGAAATTGATTTTGCTGACGAAGATTTACCCGAAGATGTTGGGCAAAGATTGGGCCCAAATATTCTGGCTTTGCTCAATGAAATGAATCAACATTTAAATGATAATCGCCGTGGGGAACGCCTTCGTGATGGTGTACAAGTGGCTATTATTGGCCCCCCAAATGCAGGTAAAAGTAGTCTTTTAAATACCCTCGCCCAGCGTGAGGCAGCGATCGTTTCAGATATCGCGGGGACTACCCGTGATATTGTTGAGGTCCATTTAGATCTGGGTGGATATCCTGTTATTATATCAGATACGGCTGGTATTCGTGAACAAACGGATGATGTTATTGAACTGGAAGGTATCCGTCGGGCCCATCAAGCTGCATCAGATGCGGACCTAACTTTATGTGTTGTAGATGGTAGTGAGATATCTGCCCTTTCAACAGCACAAGAATTATTAGGTGATCGCCACGGGCTGATTATCTTAAATAAATCCGATAAATTATCTGGTGACCAAATTGTCGATAGTGATCAATCTGTCTATGGCATTTCTGTGAAAACCGGGAATGGATTAGATGAATTGTTAAAGATATTATCAGGACAAGTCGCGAGTTTATTTGGTGCCTCCGATATGCCTTATCTAACACGTGAACGTCATCGCCAAGCCGTGATGGAAGCAAAGCAAGCTTTAGGTAAAGTACCTTATGCACCAGAGATGGTATTAGCGGCCGAAGATATCCGCATCGCCATGCGTGCTTTGGGGCGTATAACAGGTACTGTCGGTGTTGAAGAATTATTGGATGTGATCTTCCGT
>NZ_SMMC01000032.1 GCF_009711445.1 Curvivirga aplysinae
AATAATAGAATTGGCTGTTTGATATCCATCCCCATTTGAGGACTGACCTTCACTCGCCAATCTTTGATCAAAAGCGAAAGTGTAGAATGTCAGCAAAACCACGTATTCTTTTTGTAGACGATGAAAAACTTTTATTAGATGGGATCATTCGATCTACTCTACGATCAAATAAAAATAACTGGATAATACAATCTACTGCTAACCCCTTTGAAGCCATTGAAATGCAGAAAGCAAACGCATTTGATGTTGTGGTCACTGATTACAGTATGCCTCAGTTAAACGGTATCCAATTAGCTCAAAAAATTCATGAGATAGATGCTACAACTCAAATAATCATGTTAACTGGTACGGCGGATTTAGAAGTTGTAGCTCAAGTTATTAATACCACTGAAATTTTCCGTTTCTGTACGAAACCATGTGATAATGAAGAATTGCAAAGCTGTATTTTTGACTCACTGGAGAAAAAGACAGAAGTCAGCTCAAGAACACCAACTTCCGATGTGTATCACAAAGCAGCCCTAGATCGCTTATCTGTTGGGGTTATTATATGTGATAGATCTGGAAAAATTTCATCGATTAATAAATATGGTCAAGAAATATGCAACAAGGCGGATACAGTCACTATTGATCGAGACGACATTTTACGCGCAGTTCAAGCTAACCATCGCGATAAAATAGCAGAAATACTGCAAGTGCCTTTAGCTGAAGAAACTGCAATTTCATTAGAAAAAGAAAATAGTGATACATCGCTGACGATCATTGCATCGGGCTTTGAAGATACAGACGATCTATGCCTTCTGTTATCTGATCCAGATATGCATATCGCGCCATCCGTTGAGACATTACAATCCCTATATTCTCTGCCACCATCCGAAGCACGTTTGCTTCACCATTTAGTGAATGGACAGAACCTAAAAGATGCGGCTGATAAGGTCGGTTTAACAGATAGCTCTGCAAGAACTTACCTTAAACGCATATTCCTAAAAACCAATACGAACAGCCAATTATCTCTCATTCGTACGGTCTTGTTAACACCACAATTACAGACAAACGCCTTACCTCTATCTTAACCAGAAACCTGACGCTGCACAGTGATAGGGTTTGAGATTTTTTCAACCTCAATAATTTTTTCTATTTTCTTTAGATGTGCTGCCGAAATGACTGTATCTTTGGCGAGAAGCAATCGCCCTGCGTCAGATATCAAATCCTCCATCAGGCGATAATCCGCTTCTAATAAGCCTATTGGCAAGGAGATGGTTTCCACATCCTCTGCGGTGGCGTTATTAGCATGATAATGCCAAACCGTATCTAAAATACGTTCATCAAACCCTTTAAATTTATCTAGAAACTCTTGTTTCTTAGTAGAGAGAAAAGTTTCATTGCTAGTCTCACTGACAATATAATTTGCAATCGTTAATAGCTGACTTTCCATATTTTGAGGAACAACACCTTCAAGATCAAATAATCCGTTATCATTGATTAGTGAGGATACTTCATTCACACGAGGGATATTTTGCAATAACCCATTCATAACGCCCAAACTATCTTTCGCTTCCTGAATATCTTCCGCATTTAAAGGCAGTTTTTGTCGACGTTTTTCTTGTAATTCTTCTGAGGCAATAAAGTTGCTAAATGGTAATAGCATCGCAGCTAGATTCACTTGCCAGAAATTTTCTAACAATAGGTTCTTTTGATATTGCATCACCAATTCACGAACCTGCCCCGCGTGGGCAGACTCACGTGGAGCAGTGAAAGCAAACAAATCCACAAGGAATTTCAAACTTCCGGCAAGAGTTGATTCCAATAATTCTTTCTCTGCGTTAATCAGATTAAATTGTTTGATAGCTGCATCAATCACTTTGGATAATGCTTCTGAATCACAAGGTTTTTTAAGAAACCTAAAAATCTCACCTTCATTAATGGCGTCCACAGCTGTTTGCTGATCTATATTACCCGTTAACATAATGCCAATAATAGATTTGTTTTGAACTTTCAGCTTCTTTAAAAATTCCAAACCGGTCATTTCCGGCATACTCATATCGCTTACAACAACAGCAATATCTTCGTTTTCATTTGCAATCTTTAAAGCTTCTGCACCACTCGTAGCTGTGAAAAGACTATATTTCTTCCGAAAATGCCTCTTCAGCCCGGATAACAGATTTGCATCATCATCGACCAAAAGTACTTTTCTCATCAGCTACCCTCTTTAAAAATTGAAATTCAGAAAATTTGCTATATTCACAAAATACTACAGGCTGCAAACAAATACTGTCCCTAAATGGGAACAATCGGTGAATTAAATTTCTTCTTATTCCATATTTCCCAGGCCGTTTATTAATTACATTATCAAAGTTATATTTTGATTGCTAAGCTGCCTTTCGACTTAAGATGAATTATAGTCTTGAGCCCCCCCCTACCGCTCATCCTATACTACTGCGCATGAAGAGACAGTTTGGTTGATTGTTTTTATAGAGAGTGATGAGCTTACGCACAGCACACACCAAAACCGTCTCTTTAACACCCTTTATATACATTGGTTTCTGGTGCCAGATTTTAGAGCGCTTGACTTCGTCCATGCTCCTTATACTTGGTCTATTCGCTATCGCGAAGCGGCGTTCTACTGCCCGCCTTATCACCTACGTTTGCCCTGCCTTTATTCGT
>NZ_SMMC01000125.1 GCF_009711445.1 Curvivirga aplysinae
TTTTTTAAAACTTTTTACACTTTTTTTGAATTTTCTTTAAAAGGTCAGCTTTTCTGCCGTTTTTTACTCTCACTTTTTTCTAAAAATATACGTTTAAGCATATCACAGCGCGTTTCCACATCGCTAAATAACAAAAAATGCCGGAATCAGACATCTGTTTCCGGCATCTACGCCACATTTTAAAAATATGGTCAGGAATTAATGATCGGATACTTCCATAAACTTGTCATTCAATCCGGTATCATACATCACCCCTGTAGCTGTTAAAGTCACAACTCCACTAGGATCACCATGAGCAAGCCCTTTCCGACCTAATACAACCCATACAGATGGGTTATTAAAACCGGATGCATCTTTTGCCGATACAACATAGGGCCCAACATGTACATGATTACCATGTATATGGGGCAACTTCATTAATGTGACCTCGTCTGACGAATCATTTTTCATTGAAGCCGTCGGATCATTAGCAATAACCTGCGCTAAAGCTAAGGTGCGCAATTGAAGTTTGTTTAGTTTTAAAGGATTCTTTTTCTCCACCACTTTTGAAGTCCTTATTCATTAGACATACCTATTTTTAAATACAGCAGTCTTTTAGTTTCAATTCTATCTATTTTTAATAGTTTCGTAACATTGCCCACTCATAAGAGCGTCAATTCATAAGCGATTTTAAATCGCCAACACATAAATGGAAATGGCAAATGCTACTTAATAAAGTCAAAAACCGGATAGACTTACAACTAGGCATCATCCAAACAGTGATACTTATTCTGATGATGGTACTTCTTTATGGGGCAACAATATATTTACAACAGCAAAATAGTGATCTGCTTGATCAGCGCACATCCCTCATTGAAGATATGAATAGCAATCTGCGCCAAGAAGTTTTTCGACTTCAAGGTAACCTCGTAGATATTTCTAACGGATTAGACATAAATCCTGTAGAGAATTTACTGACCTGGGTGAATGCACAAGAGCCAAAGGTTGAAGTTCTTGATGGTCGAAAGGAAATAAAATCCGTTTATAAAAAGCGAAAAGAAAGACGCGATGTCAGTAAGCCAGGACAAATTGTTGTAAAAGAGGTTAACGGTATCCCAACAATTGGTATGGGAATCTTTGATGGTGAGTCATTTTCAGATAAGGTAAATATATATTATATGCAAAATATGGATCTTGCGACTGTACAGCAACGGGTTGACGAAGCCCGCAAGATGGCCACAGATCCACAATCCATAAAAATACAAATCGCCAAAATAAAATCCCAAATAGCGGATTATGCACTTGAAGCAGAAACGTCACGTAATTCAATCCTTGAATTCGTTGATATTCTTTCCACCAAAGATGAAGAAGTGCTTGCCCACAAATCTTTCACAAGAACAGTGATGCTAATCGTTGAAAGTGGAAGCATATTAATAACAGTAATAGCTTTATTCTTTGCAGGTAAATTCATCGTTACAAACGCATTGGTCACTTTACAAAACACAGCCCGATCCGTCGCCCATGACCTCACCACCGAAATCCCTTATTTAAAACGTAAAGATGAAATTGGATCTTTGGCGAGAGCTATCGAGCGTTTTAAAGAAGCGAATCTTGAGGCCGAAGAACTTCGTGAAGCACAACAGGCACAAAAGGAAAAAGGACGCCAAAAGCTTCAAGAAAGACTAAAAACAGTGTCGGATCGTCTGACTACTGGGATGAATAGTTCATTTAAAGATTTGTCAGGCTTAACTGAAAAACTCAACAAATTGACCGACGACATCTCAAACAGCGCTTCAAAAACCACACAGCAATCTGAAAGTGTTTGCCAACATTCAAACCAAAATGCATCTATCTCCTCTGAAATCGCTGACCATAGTCACACCCTAATTTCGCAAACAGATAATTTGGCAACGGCAATCAACAATCATAAATTGAGAACGCGCAATACCCTAGATCAAACACATGACATCCAAAAACATGTTGCAAATCTAAACGATGCAGCAAATGAAGTAGAAGGTATCGTTAAGATTATCAGCGATATCGCTGATCAAACGAATTTATTGTCATTGAATGCAACAATCGAAGCCTCCCGCGCGGGGCAAGCAGGGGCAGGTTTTGCCGTCGTCGCCAATGAAGTGAAAAACCTAGCTCGTCATAGCGCAAAGTCAGCACAAGAAATCACAGAGAGAGTTAAGCACATAAAAGATATCACTAAAATTACCGTGACAGGTATTGATGGTATAAACGATCACGTCCAAGATTTGCATGAAGCGATGGAAACCTTGACGAATGAATTCACGAACCAAGAAACCCTATGCCAGCAAATTAATGATAAAACCAAATCCAGCTCGACTACAGCCAGTCAATTGAACATAGCAGGCAATGATATGATGCTCGCTACCGAAGATTCTGTCAAAACCACGACACGCTTAGGAGAAACAACAAGAGCAATTCTTGCTTCTATTCAAAATATGCATAAGGAGCTTACGACAACGTTGGAGACCGCAAAAGATAGCAAATAAAGAACTTAATTGATTGCTCCGCTTTCTATCATACTTTGAATCATATTTTGAGATTTTCTTGGGGACATCGCATGCAAATACATCTAAGCTTCGCAGCTAGATAACAATAGGGAATTTCCATGCATAATATGAATTCGGATGACAGCATAGATTATTATATAGAACAATGCAGTTTATCGGAAGAACCCAGCCGAAAAGCTACGGGCATTTTATTAACTCATCTGCGTAACAAGTATGATCTAGAATCTTATCGCAAGTTGGCGGAGAAATACCTCCAAGGAAATTATTCGTATTTCGAGCAAAGTGGTCATGATTATAAATTTTTAAACCTTCCTTATTGGATACATGACAAGACAATCATTTTTTTGAATAGCAATATATCCCAAGAAAAACCCCAAAACATCTTGGATATTGGATCGGGGCCTGGTCATTTCCTAATTGTCGCCCAACTTTTAGGTCATAATGTTCATGGCCTCGATATACCTCACGACTTATATGATGACTTATTCAATTTTTTTAACCTACCGAAAACACTACATTCAATAGAAGCCTTCAAACCCTTGCCAGACTTTGACAGGAAATTTGACTTTGTTTCATCCCATTATGCCAATTTTAATAGCAATAGTTTTATTGGAGACGACGACATACGAGGTCAAGTAGCATGGGATGAAGCTGCTTGGATTTATTTCCTTACAGATCTTAAACAAAACATATTATCGAAGGACGGTATTATTGAGTTCATGCTGAACCCTTTAGAAAATGCGAGGAAGGGATTAATAGGTAGCGATGGAAGTCTTTTAGATTTCTTTGCACAGCGCGGTGCTACTATAAAAAGTAAGCAACACCGAATTATCCGTATCAATAACATCAACGAATTTAATTTGTCACCCTGACTTCTTTTTGTTTCTTTGAATCATAGCTTCTAGAGCATTTAAAAAGTTAGAACGATCCTGCTTCGAAAATGCGGGACCACCTTCTTTTATTGTCCCCATCTCGCGAAGATCTGACTTCAACTCTCTCATTGCCATCGCCATACCAATATTATCTGTGTCAAATGGCTTACCTTTGGCACCTAACACATGGCCACCTTTCTTAAGGCAACGATCTGCCAAAGGGATATCATTTGTTATAACAATGTCATTTGATTGAAGATGATCAACTATCCAATCGTCTGCCGCGTCAGCCCCCTCAGATACCACAACAGATTCTGCAAGCGGATGCATACCAAGGCGCAACCATTCATTAGCCACCAAATATACTTTAAGCTTGTGTCGTTCTGCGACTTTCATAACTTCTTGTTTTACAGGACATGCATCCCCATCAACATAAATTTCCATTAAAGCTACCTCAAAAAAATCTACCTTTCAACTTAACGATCTATCGCAACTTGGCAACTCTCCCTACTTGTTTTACAAATGATTAAGCTTCAAATGAAAAGCCATATAAAATTCTTCTATTTTCAAAAAATGTAATTTTTAGGTAAAGCGGTCTTGCAAAGCCGGAAATCAGAGATTAGAAAGCCATTAATTGGGGGCCTGTAGCTCAGCTGGTTAGAGCAGTCCGCTCATAACGGATTGGTCGGCGGTTCAAGTCCGCCCGGGCCTACCAATGATTTCAAAGATAAAAACATCCCTCCCCCTAAAAATTTGCAATCTGGCATATGGACATGTCTCACCATGTGCTGCTCAATTTAATCATGGATCCAGAATTTCTGATTAATCGCCTCTTCGGCTAGTTTTTCAAAAACATAACAAATCCAACACATATTTTAACTCGTATTGAAAAGAGAAATTTTTAAGCGAGCTTAATTTTATAAATTAGGATAAACTGAAATAAACTTAAACGGGAGGACTTAGATTTATGTTATTAACTCGCTTGATTTATGTAAGTGACCTAAATGCTGATGTCAGCTTCGAAGCAGAACAAATGCTGTCTTCTGCACGTAAACTAAACAAAAGCAATTTTGTGACGGGAGCTTTATGGTTTACCGGTGCGCAATTCATTCAAGTCCTTGAAGGCGGGCGTCATGCAGTTAGCGAAACATATCACCGTATTGCTAAAGACACTCGTCATCAGAATATTGAATTGGTCAGCTGTAATACTGTGGATGAACGTATATTCCAAGATTGGTCTATGGGTTTTTTTGGTGACACGGAAACAAATAGAGCCCAAGTATTAAAATTTTCCGTGACCGATTCTCTACAACCAGAACGCATGACGGCGGACAGCTTGCTTGCGGCATTGCGTAGTCTTGAATTATCCGAATAGCTTAAAACAGGATTAGTCTCACATGCTTTGGATCAACCGTATATGGATAATGACCTTTTTCTTGCTTTATAAAACTGCCCTTGCAAATCCCTTACAACTCTATCCAGAAACGCATTGGTTTGAGATTTATCGCAACGGCAGTCTGGTTGGTAAGCATGAGACTCAATTTGAAACTAAAGAGCAGAAACTGGCTGTTTCTTCAAAAATGCAACTCGACGTCAAGTTTCTTGGCATTACCTTCTATCACTTTGATTATCTCGCCAAAGAAATATGGGAGAATGATGAGCTCCAATCTTTACGTGTCACCGTTAATGATGATGGGAAGACAACGATGATTTCAGCAGACAAGTCTGACCGGGGACTATATGTAGAAACAGGCGAAAATACATATACCTATCCAACGACACTCATCACGACCAATCACTGGCTCGCAAATGTGGTAAAAAACAAATCTGTCTTAAATACGCTGACTGGGAATGTGAATAACGTACAAATTGAGGATCTAGGCTGGGAAGAAGTCGTGATTTCTGATGGTGAAATACGAGCCAGAAGATACGATTATACTGGTGACCTAGAAGATACTTCGGTTTGGTATGACGAAGAAGGCCGTTGGGTAAAATTATCATTCAAAGCCAGAGATGGATCAAAAATTGAATATCTTTGTCAAACTTGCGGTGAGGCTAAGACTATGCTGGAGCCAAACGCATGACTCAAACAAAACCGCACGCCTTAATCACCGGTGGTAATGGTGCAATTGGGGCTGCGCTCGCACGTAAATTGATACAAAAGGGTTATCGTGTCACTATAACAGGGCGTGATGAAAAAAAACTTGCTGCAATCTCTGAAACTCATCCTGATATGAAGCACTTAGTATGTGATGTCACCGATCCTGCGGCAACTGAGAAAATGATTGAAACGAGCTTCCCGGTAGACCTGGCGATCCTCAATGCAGGTACCTATCAACCCGGGCAAACATCTCAAACTACGTTAGAAACGTTCAAACACATGATGGACGTCAATTATTTTGGCGTCATTAATTGTCTCATACCTTTGATAAAGCATATGAAACAACATAGTGGTCACATCGCAATTGTTGGCTCCCTTGCAGGATATATAGGATTGCCAAATGCATCTGGATATGGCGCAAGTAAGGCTGCGATCATCAATCTATGTGAAAGTCTTAAAGCAGAATTACAAGACAGTTTAGTAAGGATTCAACTTATCAGTCCAGGATTTGTGAAAAGTAAACTCACTGATAAGAATAACTTCGATATGCCAGAGCTTTTGGAGCCTGAAGAAGCTGCAAATTTCATTATGGAAGGATTGGACAATAATCGTTTTGAGATATCCTTCCCCAAAAAGTTCGCAAGTAAAATGAAATTTCTAAGAATCTTGCCATATAGCGCTTATTTCTCGTTGATTAAAAAGGTTACAAAATAACATGCATACTGCAATCAAAACGTATATTCATTTATTTGAAAATCTCTCTGAAATACGAATCCAGAAGATGAATGAATTTGTTGCAGAAGATGTAACTTTCAAAGACCCTTTCAATCAGGTATCCAGCCTGCCTGACCTTCAATCCATTCTATATAAAACCCTAAAGGACGTGGATCATCCTACGTTTCAAGTCTCTCATATCTATCAACAAGATGATTCATATATTTTGAAATGGACCTTTAGCGGTAGAATCCCTGTGCTTGGTATGTGGGATTTTGACGGTTTAAGTGAGATCAGCATCAATAAACACGGGAAGATTTGTAGCCATATTGACTACTGGGATGCCTCTGAACATTTCTATATGAGAATACCTGTTCTAGGCTCTTTCATTCGAGCTGTTAGACGCCGTCTGCAGGTCTAACAAAAAAGATACTTACCTGCCCCACTTCAAAACCCCATTTAGTTACAGAAGCACGATTGATTAATACGTCTCCCTCTTGCAAGAACATCCAATCATTAAAATGCACCCTTAGACTTGAATCACCAACTTTCAAATCCAAGTCATAACGCCAATTTAATGCATTACCGGCCACAATACCCTTCGCCGTTCCAATAATGTCATCCGCGGTTCCTGTGTAGTGACCATTTTCTTCTTTTTTAATCGTCCAAATACGCTCGTCACGCTCCCCGTCGTCAAAATAAAATTGCTCGTCTAGGACAAGCACTCCATCTGTAACAGTACCTTGTATCTCGACACGAAATTGACGTTTCACATTCCCGAACCGATCTTCAAAAATACCATATGCCATGGATTTCCCTTCAAAATAACTGAAGAGATCAAACCTCGGTGTAGCATTTTCAAAATCAGAAATTTTCATACTATTACAGCCTACAAGCAAAACGGATAACAGAAATAAGGAGAGCTTGCGTATCATTATATTCTCTTTTCCAAAGCAAGATTTAACGCGGCATGTGTGTCTCGTGTTAAGGGGAAATTCCACATCAACCCAACTGCCAATAATTTTAATACGATTGGTAAAACCGCATAGATCACAATTAAAGCCATATATCCTGTTTGAGGCTGCACATCTGATCGATCCAATGACAAACCAAGATATTCTAATAAAGGAAAGGCAATCCCTACAGCGACACCCAATGACAGTTTCGTGGACATACTCCAATTCGAAAATAACGTTGCAGTACGATCAAACCTAAAACGATAACGATCCCAATCAGCACAATCCGACTGGATTGAAGGCGGCAAGGATAAATCACTACCTAATGTGAAGCCTGTAGCTGCACAGATCAATCCGAATACCAAAATGTCGCCCGTGCCTAAAAACGGAACAAACATAAAAGACGCGCAGGCAATTAACATAGAACAACACCAAACTTTGTGTTTATCCATATGTTTGGCAATTGATAGCCAAACCGGTATTCCAATAATTGCAAATAAGAAATACATAAATATTAACAAATACTTATCTATATCTTCCAGCTGTAGAACATAAGTCAGGTACAATGGCAAACAAACCGCAGGAAAACCATTTGCCAGACCGTTAATGAACCAAGCTGACAATACCCGTAAAAACAGTGCATTTTTGTAAGGAAATTTAAGAGAAGGCAATTTTCCTGACTTATAGGCTTCTGGTACAATGGATAAAGTGACCAAAAATAAAAAGGCACCAATAATAAAAGTGAACCAAGCTAAAAACTGAAAGCGATCCAGTTCACTAAAATCCGTCAAAAACAAAAGTATTAAGCCAACCGATAAGATACCGGCAAGCCCGATTCCTTCTCTTAATCCATTGATCTCATTGCGATCGCTGTAATTATCATAAAGTTCTACGGACCAAGCCAGATATGGAATCTGAATAATCGTCCAACCCAAATAAAGTAAACCACCCCAAAAAGCTAAATAGAATGCAGAGCCGTCTAAATCGGGAGAAAACAAAAATATCAAAGCAGGCCCAGCAATAAGTCCACCTATCGCCATGGGAAGTTTTCGGCGGCCAAACCTTCGTGGAATACGGTCCGTTGCAAATCCAACCAAAGGATCATTAACAACATCGAATAAGCGCAATCCAAACATCACCCAACCCACGGTCGACAAACCTAACCCGACTGTCTCTGCATAAAAGGTAGGCAGTAAAACAAATACAGGTATAGTAGGAAATGCCAACGCAAAGGCCGGAAGTGCATATAGAAGCTTAAGCCGGTTTTCGAATCTTGAAGAGGCCAACATCAATACTTCCCTTCATAAATCCTGCTTCACAATAGGAGAGGTAATAGAGCCACATGCGTTTGAATCTTTCATCAAAGCCCAACGGTTCTATCATATCCCAATTGGATAAAAATGCTTTTTGCCAAATAGCACAAGTTCTCGCGTAGGACCGCCCGAATAATAAACTATCCTCCACTTCCAACCCATGATTCTTTATACTCTCAGATAAAGCTTGTCGGCTTGGCAACAAACCGCCTGGAAAGATGTATTTTTGGATAAAATCTACATTTTTCCGATATTGTTCAAAGCGATTATCATCAATCAAGATCACTTGTAACAACGCAATGCCACCAGGCTTCAAACGATCTTGGATCGTTCTGAAATAGGTAGGCCAATATTCATGGCCAACTGCTTCAAACATCTCAATTGAGACAATTTTATCATAAGTCCCGTCCGTGTCTCGATAGTCAGTCAAAGAGGCGGTAGCTTGATCATCAATTTGATGACGCTGATAACGCTCTTGCGCATAAGCAAGCTGTTCAACAGAGAGCGTTACTCCGTGAATGTTACAGCCGTATTCCTTCGCTGCAATCTCGGAAAAACCGCCCCAACCACAACCAATCTCAAGGATGTTTTCTCCCTGTTTAAGTTCAGCCATATCTGCGATTTTTCGATACTTTCGAAGCTGCGCATCTTTGATATCATCTGTTTCACTTTCAAAAAGAGCAGACGAATATGTCATTGTTTCATCAAGCCACTTTTCGTAAAAACGATTACCTAAATCATAGTGAAATGAAATATTCTTTTTCGATCCATCTCTGGAATTAGCATTGCGCATATGCCCAAGACGCAACATGATCTTTTCAATAAAATTACCTTTCTTTTCAGGTGCCAAAACCGTTCCGTTACTCAAAGCAAAATCAAACAATTCTGTTAAGTTCGGTGTTTCCCAATCACCTGCCAGAAAACTTTCTGCAAAGGCTAATTCTCCTTTTAAGAAGAAAACACTAATCGGTTTATAATTTCTAAGGATAACCGATGCATTCGGGCCTTCTCCCAACCGACCTTTAAAGTGCAAGGCTTCTCCGTTTGGAAGTTCCAACGTTAAAGAACCATATTCCAACTTTTTGAGAAGTTTCTTCAAAGGTCGCATCCATAGGCTCTTAGAAATCACCATGGATTTTGGCAATTCACTACTAACCGGATAGGAAGGATTAGTTAAATCAGTCATTTACAAATCTTTCTTGGGGCTGGTTGCCATATGCAATATGAGTCATTTTATCTTTTGGGGGATTAGGTCGTTCTACTAACTTCACGCCTTTACGCCAGAGGTGCAAGGCTTCCCAGTGAATGCCAGCAACCACTTTAAGTGTCATTAAAGGATAGCGCAGAATCATTTTGAAAATCGCAAAGTTACTGAATTTTTCAGCTTTACCTGTAAAGGCAGCTTTTAACAAAGGTCCCAATTTATCATGCTGGTTGATTAACACTGCAATAGTATCTTTGGGTGGATGGATTGTGAAGTGATAGCTTGCATCCATCTCCATAAATGGCGACACATAAAATTTTTTCTCACAAATTTGCTTAATGCTGTCTTTTTGATCTTTGGAAACCTCTATCACATAACTATGACGCTGTTTAAATGTATTTGTCACTTCATAGATGATTGCGGACATTTGACCATTATCATCGTAACAAAAATATATACTCAAAGGATTGAAAACATACCCAAAAATTCTAGGATAACACAATAACTCAACACGCCCTTCGCCAATTTCAATATTGGCATTTGCAAGTGTCTCAACCACATATGAGCGTAAGTCACGATTGTTTCCAGCGCCAAAATCCCTGTTATGAAAGCTCAATAAATTCCATTTATTAAAGCTAAACAACCACATCTTATTGCTTAACTTCTCCAACTCATCCAAGTCGAATAAAAAACTACAAACTCGATATCTTAAGAGGTGCTTCTTGGGCTTGAATCTCACATGTAAAACACGCCCATGATATAATCGACTATTCCATTCTCCCATCACGCGGCATCCTTCTCGTCAAGATTGGGCATGTTAGGGAACAAGTGAATACGCCCCGATTCATCCGGCACATTCCAAGGCCTTTTTAACCCGCCTAGTTGTTCTGCAACCGCAAGACCGGATTGCAAAGCATCTTCATGGAAGCCATAGCCAAAATAGCTGCCACAATACCAAATTCTTTTTGTCCCCTGCAAATTCCAAAGAAGTTTTTGAGCTGATATCGCATTCCGGTCGAAAACAGGATGATGATAAAGAAAACTCCTGATCACACTTCCCTCTCTTGGCATACGAGTTGGATTAAGGGTCACAAAATAGTTTTTATCCGTTACAAGATTCTGCAAACGATTCATCCAGTAGGTGACGCAAACATTTTCTTCTTCATCAATAGTTTCACGTAAATAATTCCAACTCGACCAAGCACGCTTGGTTTTCGGCATTAAACTTTCGTCTGTATGTAGATGCGCAATGTTGGGTTGATATTGGAATTGTTTGAAAATTCGTTGTTCCGCGCGATATTCATCGGGCAGTATCTGTGCTGTTTGATCTCCATGCGTTGCAAGCACAACATGATCGAACTCTTCGACCTGACCATTTCGGTCACGAATGTAAGATTTATTCGAATCATTCCATACAGCTTCAATAACACGATTCAATTTGATGTTATCCGCATAAGGTTCTGTGATCTTTGCCACATATTTTTTACTGCCGCCGTTAACAGTTCGCCATTTTGGGCGATCGGATACCTGAAGCAAACCATGATTATCGCGAAAGCGAATAAAAGATTCTAAAGGATATTGCAGCATTTTATCCATAGGAGTGGACCAAATCGCAGCCCCCATAGGTAAAATATGATCCTTGATGAAACTTTCTGAATATCCATTACGCTCTAGATAATCGCCTAAAGTCAGAACCTGCAAGGACTTATCTACTAGAACCTGATCTGTTTCGCGATAAAACTTTAAGATATCAAACATCAACTGCCAAAATTTGGGCCGAAATGCATTACGTCTTTGAGCAAGCATTCCCCAAAGATCTGTGCCGCTATACTCGAATTTACCTTGTCCAATTGAAACCCCAAAGGACATATCTGTTTCATTGGTTTCAACATCAAGATAATCAAACAATGCTATGAGATTTGGGTAGTTCTTCTCATTGTAAACAATGAACCCGGTATCCACATGACAATCTCCTGCATCCACAGTATTAGAATGCCCACCTATTCGATCATCTTTCTCAAATACAAAAACATCATGCTTTTGAGAAAGCAACCAAGCCGCTGACATCCCAGCAACTCCTGTTCCAACGACACCGATTTTCAATTTTTTTTCCATCTTTGATAGAACTTCCAGTTAATTTGAATCTCGCCTTCATTACGCTTAAGAATACACAATAGATCACTTAAAGATGTTTTTTTTTGTTTTTTTTGCAAATATCGCGTTATAGTAATAAAAATGTGATCCAAATAATCATGCCAACCGTAACGATAGAAACAATCATGATACGGAAGGCTCTTAACGTGCAGGAATTAGCTATTTCGAAGAAAATGAAATCAGATGCGAACTCGAAATCTAGTGGGCTTGAATCCGCCCAGATGACTTCCTTGTTGAAGCTAGTCGCTAATCAAGACAAAGAAGCATTTAGTACCTTGTTCGATTATTTCGCCCCCCGTGTCAAAGCTTATATGTTTAAACTTGGAAGTTCGGAAACAATGGCAGAAGAAATGGCTCAAAAGACGATGCTGCAAATCTGGCAAAAAGCTAATCTATTCGATGAAACTAAAGCAGCGGCAAGCACTTGGATTTTTAGAATTGCTCGTAATTTGCGTATTGATGAATTACGTAAAGAGAATCGCTTTGAGTATGATGAACATGATTTCGCTTTAACACCAGATTTGAGTGATAACGCAGAGGTAATTTTAGACAAAGCACAGCATGCTTCCATTATTCAAAAAGCTCTTCTTCACCTAAAGCCCGAGCAGAAAGAAGTGATAGAGCTGTCATTTTATCAAGGCCTCAGCCATTCTCAAATCGCTGATAAACTTGTTTTACCGCTTGGCACTGTGAAGTCACGTATTCGTTTGGCATTTTCAAAATTAAAAGAACAAGTAGAGGTGTTGAGATGAGCAATATCCACCACCACCTAACAGATACGACGTTACTTGCATATGCTGCAGGAAATTTAGCTGAACATATGTCCTTGGTTGTTGCTACTCATTTGGCTATGTGCCCATCTTGCCGCAATCGGATGGAAGAGATGGAAGCATTAGGTGGAGTAGAGCTGTGTGCGAGTGAAACAATGATCATGGCGAACCACTCAAAAGATGCTCTTTTTGCTATGCTAGATCAACCATCAGCAGACCAAAAGCCAATATCAGTATCCAAAAGACCAACCGCAGGATCGTTCCCATATCCCTTACAAGGGTTTTTGCCTGAAAATTTTGAAGAAATTCAGTGGCGAAATATGGCTCCCGGGATCAAACAGTTTCCTCTTGAAAATATTCAAGCCGGGCGTGGTACAATTCGTCTTTTGAAAATCGCCCCCGGCATTACGATTCCAGAACACGGTCACGGCGGCACAGAATTGACCTTGATTCTGAAGGGCTCATTTAGTGATGAGATCGGACGTTTTAAACCAGGTGATATTGCTGATCTGGATGAAGATACAGCCCATCAGCCTATTGCAGACACATCAGAAGACTGTATTTGCTTGATTGCAACAGAGGCGCCTTTGAAATTCAATAGCCTTCTTCCGAAAGTCATGCAGTATTTTGTAGGTATGTAACAAGAAGTATTATTGTCCTTGCCTACATTATATTACCCTTATAAATCAGTGCGATATATAAGACTTCAAGGGTTACAGGAGTTGGACAATTTCCATTTGGAGGAATTTTTGAGGTAGATATCTCAAATTCAACGCCACCACAATTTATCTACATACTCAAACGGATAAAATGATCGTCCTTTATTCCAAATAAAAAACCCCGCTGATTGAGCGGGGTTTTTATATTCCTATGAAGGAAACTTAAGAAGATTTGGATTGGATATAGTTTTCGATACCCATCTTCTCGATCAAACCAAGTTGTTTTTCCAACCAGTAAGTATGATCATCCTCTGTATCTTTCAGAAGCTCTAACAAGATTTGACGAGATACGTAATCCTGCTCAGCCTCACAAAGCGCAATCACCTTTTTCAAGGCCTGACCAACTTCCAATTCATAAGATAGGTCATTTTCCAACATAGCCTTTACATTATCACCAATGCGAAGAGCCGCACGTGCAGCCACATTTGGCACACCTTCAAGGAACAAGATGCGTTCAATCAATTTAGAGGCATGGTCTAATTCTTCTTCTTGTTCATGCTTCAAACGTTCATAAAGTTCTTCCATGCCCCAATCTTGGTACATACGGGAATGAACGAAATATTGATCCGCTGCGCTTAATTCATGTGTCAAAAGCCCGTTAAGAGCATCGATTACTTTAGTATTGCCTTTCATAACTGGGCCTCCTTAAGTTTGAGATTGGATATAGTTTTGCATTCCTTGTTTTTCCATTTGCCATTGCTGAACTTCCAGCCAATCAAGGAACTCTTCTTCATCTTCTAGAATCTCATCTAGAATATCACGTGACACATAGTCAGATTCTTTTTCGCAAAGCGCAATTGCTTCGCGTAGCAAATCCAATTGTGGTGTCATAAAGTCCATCTCACATTGGATAATTTCCGCTGTGTCCTGACCAATACGTAACTTACCAAGGCTTTGCAGATTTGGAAGGCCTTCAAGGAATAGGATACGTTCAATTAGCTTATCCGCCTGCTTCATATCCTTAATGGACTTCTTGTATTCAGCCTTACCAATATCTTCCATGCCCCAGTCATTAAACATACGGGAATGTAAGAAAGTTTGGTTAATGGAAATCAATTCATTTCCCAACACTGAATTCAAGATAGCAATAACGTCTGAACTACCTTTCATCATTTCTCTCCTAAACTAGGGATTTCGATCCTGATCGTCCTGATCTTTCTTTTATCGATCTTATAATTTTGGACTTCGATCCTGATGTTATATTTCTGTCCTAATCACATTTGGCAAGACCGATCCCCAGAAGTTATAGACGTTTAAGATTTTGACTCTAAAAAGCCCAAGACTTCGATCCTGAATAATTATTATTGGGGTATCGATCTTGTGAAAT
>NZ_SMMC01000153.1:0-211 GCF_009711445.1 Curvivirga aplysinae
ATGTGGGGGTGTAGCTCAGTTGGTTAGAGCGCCGGCCTGTCACGCCGGAGGTCGCGAGTTCAAGTCTCGTCACTCTCGCCATTTATTTTTAAGATTGCTATTTGTCTTGACAGTAGATGTGGTGAGGAATAGAAAAGCGCTTGTTGAAGCGATGAGGAAACTCTAAATTCAATGTCCACATATGTGGGGGTGTAGCTCAGTTGGTTAGAGC
>NZ_SMMC01000153.1:221-21171 GCF_009711445.1 Curvivirga aplysinae
ATAAATCAACTGGATACATCGTATTTCAGATAGGTGTTACAAAATAATTAAAAAAAGTATAAACATCATGTTGACAGAGAGGGGCGAGGCAAGTAGATATTCGCCCGTCAAGAGCGAACGGCACTGAGTTATTCACAAGGTAACGTTAGTTTTTGATGCTCACAAATGTGGGGGTGTAGCTCAGTTGGTTAGAGCGCCGGCCTGTCACGCCGGAGGTCGCGAGTTCAAGTCTCGTCACTCTCGCCACTTTCTCTATGAAAGTTGCAAGCGTCGCCAAATTGGTTTGACGCTTTTTTTATGAAAAAAATCAGACTCTTGTATAATCAACTTTATAAGATTTTTTTACTTCCCCCCTTGGATTTTCCGATTAATCTCCCTATAGTGCCGCAAAATAGTAGGTGTTAATGCGTCTGTCTTTTGTCGCACCCAATATAAGAGGTTGCCGCTTTTAGATGAATTACTTGATCTAGAGCAAGGCTTTAGCTGGAAAAATACGCCTATAACTGTTATTGAGAATAGGTGATCTATTCTCGGTCAACTGGATCGATTTTTATGACGAGTTCGAAGCACCACTTCCGTGGTTCCAATTCGTTAACATTCTGAGGAGGTATAAAGTAGCGTGGTAGCTGCTTATATACGCCTTAGTGAAGGGGAGCATTAAATATGCTGGATCAGCTCTTGAGTGAGTATTTTCCGATCCTGGTCTTTTTGGGTATTGCCATTGGACTATGCGTCGTCATGATTCTTGGAAGCATGATCGTCGCACGCCAAAAACCGGATCCTGAAAAATTATCCGCCTATGAGTGCGGTTTTGAAGCTTTCGACGATGCGCGTACACGCTTTGACGTTCGTTTCTATCTTGTGACCTTACTTTTCATCATTTTTGATCTTGAAGTCGCTTTCCTTTTCCCTTGGGCTGTCAGTCTTGGGAATATAGGATTGTTTGGTTTTTGGTCTATGGTGATTTTCCTAGTAATTTTGACCATTGGCTTTGCCTATGAGTGGAAGAAAGGGGCTCTAGAATGGGAGTAATCTCTAATCCGTCTCAAAATAAGCCTAACCCAACTTTGAAGGCTGTAAATGACGAGCTAACAGACAAAGGCTTTGTCGTTGCAAATTTTGATAAGTTGGTGAACTGGGCACGCACAGGGTCTATGTGGCCAATGACTTTCGGTCTTGCTTGCTGTGCGGTAGAGATGATTCATGCATATATGCCACGTTATGACTTGGACCGTTTTGGTGTTGTTGTACGTGCATCCCCACGTCAATCCGATGTGATGATTGTTGCCGGTACATTAACGAACAAAATGGCACCTGCATTGCGTAAGGTTTATGACCAGATGGCGGAGCCACGTTGGGTGATTTCTATGGGGTCTTGTGCAAATGGTGGTGGTTATTATCACTATTCATACGCGGTTGTTCGCGGTTGTGACCGTGTGGTTCCTGTGGATGTTTACGTGCCTGGTTGCCCCCCAACAGCAGAAGCTTTGATCTACGGCGTTCTTCAATTGCAGAAGAAAATTCGTAGAACTGGTTCTATTAAACGCTAAGGATGCTTGAGATGAGTGAAATTAATCAAGCGTTGGAAGAACTTGGCGCGTATATAGAAGTCAAACTTTCTGATGACATCGAATCCTACGAAATGAAGAATGGTGAACTGATTCTTCATGTGAGTTTGAATTCAATTCAAAAAGTCTCTCAATTCTTGCGAGATGATGCGCGCTGCTTGTTCAAGCAATGTATGGATGTTTGCGGTGTTGATTACCCAGAGCGAGAGAAACGCTTTGAAGTGGTTTATAATCTGTTGAGCATGAAACATAATCAACGCATTCGTATGAAGGTTTCTACTGACGAAGATACGCCAGTACCAAGCGTTTGTGGAATATGGCCTACAGCAAATTGGTTTGAGCGTGAAGCATGGGATATGTATGGTGTGTTCTTCTCTGATCATCCTGATTTACGTCGAATCCTAACAGATTATGGTTTTGATGGTCATCCTCTTCGTAAAGACTTCCCACTTACCGGGAATGTGGAAGTTCGTTATGATGAAGAAGAGGGGCGTATTGTTTATGAGCCTGTTCATTTGACACAGGAATTCCGAAAATTTGAGTTTTCTAGTCCTTGGGAAGGTATGACACCGATTTTACCGGGTGATGAGAAGGCGACTGTAGAAGAGGGAGAGGGCAAGTAGTTATGGCCGAAACCCTAGTTAAAACAGAAGATCCTACCATTAAACCAATGACAATTAACTTTGGTCCGCAACATCCGGCGGCCCATGGTGTGTTGCGCATGGTAATGGAAATGGATGGTGAAGTGATCGATCGTGTAGACCCGCATATTGGTCTGTTACATCGTGGTACTGAAAAACTTATTGAACATAAAAGCTATATGCAGGCGGTTCCGTATTTTGACCGTCTTGATTATGTTGCACCTATGTCTCAGGAACATGCTTTTTGTCTGGCAACTGAGAAGTTGTTAGGCGTGGAAGTGCCAGAGCGTGGTCAATACATTCGTGTATTGTTTGCCGAAATTTCCCGTATTTTAAATCACTTATTGAACGTTCCTGCTTATGCGATGGATGTTGGTGCGATGACACCAATGTTATGGGCGTTTGAAGAGCGTGAAAAATTGATGGAAATATATGAGGCTGTATGTGGTGCGCGTATGCATGCTGCTTACTTCCGAGTTGGTGGTGTTCATCAAGATATGCCCGCTGGCATGGCTGAGAAAATCATCGAATGGGCTGATGAGTTTCCTAAATTTCTTGCTGATATGGAAACATTGCTGAATGATAACCGTATCTTTAAGCAACGTTCTGTGGATATTGGTATTATCTCACCTGATGACGCGATGGCATGGGGCTGTACAGGCCCAACTTTGCGCGGGTCTGGTATCGCATGGGATTTACGTAAATCTCAACCATATGATGTTTACGACAACATCGATTTCGATATTCCTGTTGGCAAAAACGGTGACTGCTATAGCCGCTATCTTGTTCGTGTTGCGGAGATTCGTGAGAGTGTGAAAATCATTCGTCAATGTATTGCAGATATGCCCGAAGGCCCTGTGATGACCACTGACGGTAAAGTTGGTCCACCTAAACGTGGTGAGATGAAACAATCTATGGAAGCCTTGATTCATCACTTCAAGCTCTACACTGAAGGTTTCCATGTTCCTGCAAGTGAAACGTATACGGCCGTGGAAGCGCCAAAAGGTGAGTTCGGCGTATATCTTGTTTCTGATGGTTCTGCGAAACCGTATCGTTGTAAAATTCGTGCCCCTGGATATGCGCATCTGCAGTCTATGGATCATTTCTGTAAAGGCCATATGCTGGCAGATTCAGTTGCGATTCTTGGTGGTTTCGACGTTGTATTTGGTGAGATTGACCGATGAGTAATGAAACATTTGAATTTCAGGGAGAGTTTTTGGCGGAAGTTGAACGCGCCATCGCAAAATATCCTGAAGGTCGTAAGCAAAGTGCGGTTTTGACTTGTCTTGATCAAGCTCAACGTCAATTGCATGACCATGGTCACTATGTGACTGAAGCTGCGTTCGAAGGTATCTCCAAACTGTTGGAAATGCCGCTGATTCGCGTCAAAGAAGTGGCGAGCTTCTTTACAATGATCAATACGGTTCCTGTAGGGAATCACCACATTCAATTATGTGGAACAACGCCTTGTATGTTACGTGGGGCTAAAGAGCTTCGCAAAGCTGTTGAAAAACATCTTGGTATTGAAAATGGCGAAACAACGGTGGATGGTGAATTTACACTGACCGAAGTTGAATGTTTGGGCGCATGTTCTAATGCCCCAATGGTCCAAATCAATGATGATTTCTTCGAAGATTTAACAGAAGAAAGCCTTTTGACAATTTTGGATGCCTTGAAGGCAGGAGAACCAGTGAAAATCGGCCCACAAAATGGTCGTCGCTGTTCTGAACCTGAAGGTGGTCCTATTGTCCTGCTGGAAGGTGACTTCCCGCAGAAAAGCGCATAGGGGAGAGTGAGATATGCTACAAGATAAAGATCGCATGTTCACAAACCTCTACGGATATCATCCGTGGAATTTGAAAGATGCTATGAAGCGCGGCGCCTGGGACGGTACCAAAGCTTTATTGGAAAAAGGTCGCGATTGGATTGTCGAGGAAATGAAAGCTTCGGGTCTTCGTGGTCGCGGTGGTGCGGGTTTCCCGACAGGTTTGAAATGGTCCTTTATGCCGAAAGATGTCGAAGGTCCTGTTTATCTGGTGGTGAATGCCGATGAATCGGAGCCAGGTACCTGTAAAGACCGTGAGATTATGCGTAATGATCCTCATATTCTTTTAGAAGGTTGCTTATTAGCTGCCCATGCAATTGGGGCAACTGCTGTATATATTTATATCCGTGGTGAGTTTGTTTATGAAGCTTCCGTCTTGGAAGGTGCTGTCAAAGAAGCTTATGATGCGGGATTGATTGGTAAGAATGCCTGCAAATCCGGTTATGATTGCGATATTTTCGTACATCGTGGAGCAGGGGCCTATATTTGTGGTGAAGAAACAGCGTTGATCGAAAGCCTTGAGGGTAAAAAAGGTCAGCCACGTTTGAAACCACCATTCCCTGCTATGGCTGGTCTTTATGGCCGTCCGACAACAGTTAACAATGTGGAATCAATTGCGTCTGCACCTGCTATTTTGAAACGCGGTGCAGATTGGTTCAAAGGCTTTGGTCGCGAAAATAACCATGGTACCAAATTATTCTGTATTTCTGGTCACGTGAACAAGCCTTGTAACATTGAAGAAGAAATGTCCATTCCACTTAAAGAGTTGCTTGAAAAGCATTGCGGCGGTGTCCGTGGAGGTTGGGATAATTTACTTGCAGTTATCCCGGGCGGTTCTTCTGTACCATTGTTACCAAAACATATCTGTGACGATGTGTTGATGGATTATGATGCATTGCGTGAACATACATCAGGCCTTGGAACTGCGGCAGTAATCGTAATGGATAAATCCACTGATGTTGTTGAGGCAATTGCACGTTTATCATATTTCTACAAACATGAGAGCTGTGGCCAGTGTACACCTTGTCGTGAGGGTACAGGTTGGATGTGGCGCATGATGGAACGTATGGTACGTGGTGATGCGACAGTTGAGCAAATCGATATGCTTTGGGAAGTAACTAAGCAAATCGAAGGTAAAACCATTTGTGCATTGGGTGATGCTGCTGCATGGCCAATTCAGGGACTGATCCGTCATTTCCGTCCTGAATTGGAAAAGCGCATCATGGAAGCGCGCAAGATTGCAAAATCTGCAGCGTAACGGATCGATAAGGAGATAACCGAAATGCCAGTTTGTCAGGTAAACGGTCAGGAAGTCGAATTTGATGCAGGGATGACAGTACTTCAAGTCTGCGAACAAGCAGGTGTTGAAGTACCGCGCTTCTGCTATCATGAACGTCTTTCTGTTGCTGGTAACTGCCGTATGTGTCTTGTGGAAGTCAAACCTGGACCTCCAAAGCCTGCCGCTAGTTGCGCTCTTCCAGCCGGAGACGGTATGGAAATTTTCACAGATTCCGAGATGGTTCGTTCTGCTCGAAACGGGGTAATGGAATTCTTGCTCATCAACCATCCGCTTGATTGTCCAATTTGTGACCAAGGCGGTGAATGTGACTTGCAAGACCAAGCTGTTGCTTATGGCCGTGATGGAAGTCGTTTTGAAGAAAACAAACGCGCTGTAAAAGAAAAATATATGGGGCCATTGATCAATACGATCATGACGCGTTGTATTCATTGTACACGTTGCGTGCGTTTCTCTACCGAAGTTGGTGGCGTTACAGACATGGGCTTGTTGAATCGCGGTGAAAGTGCAGAGATTTCTACACTGGAACGCGCTGTTTCTTCAGAGCTTTCTGCAAACGTGATCGACCTTTGTCCGGTAGGTGCTTTAACTTCTAAACCCTATGCATTTAATGCACGTCCGTGGGAATTGAAGAAAACTGAAACAATTGATGTTTTAGATGCTGTAGGCTCTAACATCCGTGTTGATGCCCGCGGTAACGAAGTTCTACGTGTTCTTCCGCGTTTGAATGAAGATGTGAACGAAGAATGGATTTCAGATAAAACACGTTACGCATGTGATGGATTGAAAAATCAACGTCTGGACCGTGCATATGTGCGTGGTACCGATGGCAAATTGAAACCTGCAAGCTGGGATGAGGCTTTCGCGGCAGTGAAAGACAAGCTTTCTGGTTTAAAAGGTGATGAAATTGGCGCGATTGCAGGGGATCAAGTAGACGTCGAATCCATGTATGCCCTTAAAGAGCTCATGAATTCACTGGGATCTGAAAATACAGATTGTCGCCAAGATGGCGCGAAACTGGATAATTCAGTGCGTGCGTCATATTTGTTCAACACAACAATTGCTGGTATCGAAGAAGCAGATGCTTTGTTAATTGTTGGTGCGAACCCACGTTGGGAGGCGCCGATTATTAATGCACGTATCCGTAAACGTTGGTTAACTGGCCAAATGCAAGTTGGTGTGATTGGTGAAACGCTTCGCCTTACATATGACTATAGCTATTTAGGTGCAGGAACCGATAGCTTGAAGCAAGTTGCGGATGGCAAAGCTGACTTTGCGAAAGTCCTCAAAGATGCCAAGAACCCGATGATTATTGTTGGTTCTGGTGCTTTGTCCCGTGAAGATGGCGCAGCGATCTTAGCTGCAGCAAAGAAAATTGCTGATAACACCGGTATGATTACTGATGAATGGAACGGATTTAACGTGCTTCATACGGCAGCAAGTCGCGTTGGTGGTCTTGATATCGGCTTCGTTCCAGGTAAATCTGGTAAATCTGTTGCTGATATGACTGCAGGTTCTGTGAAAGCGGTTTATTTACTAGATGCAGATGAAATCAATACAGAGGCATTGAAAGATACTTTTGTGGTTTATCAAGGCCATCATGGTGATAAAGCCGCACATGTTGCCGATGTCATTTTACCGGGATCTGCGTATACTGAAAAATCGGGTACTTATGTGAATACGGAAGGTCGTGTGCAGGTAAGTAAGCGTGCTGTATTTGCACCGGGTGAAGCCAAAGAAGATTGGGCGATTCTACGTGCCTTGTCTGAAGTTCTTGGTAAAACACTACCTTATAACAGTTTGGCTGAGCTTCGTATCGCGTTGCGTAAAGACTTCCCTCATATGGCTGAAGTCGATGCGACACCAACAGCAACTTGGGGTGATTTCGGCACATCAGGCGATATGTCTTCCGACGTTTTTGCTAGTCCGATTGAAAACTTCTATATGACTTGTGCAATTAGTCGTTCTTCCGAAACAATGGCAAAATGTACACAAGATATCATTCTAAACGCGAAAGCGGCTGAAGGGGAGGCGACAGGAACCAATGGCTGATTTCTTGGCAGGTCTCATTAATGCGGTTTGGTGGCAGGATTATGCAGCCCCCTTACTCGCAATTGTGATTTATTGTTTGCTGATTACAGTGCCGATTCTTTTGTCAGTTGCTTATCTGACATTGGCTGAACGTAAAGTGATTGGTTGGATGCAATATCGTAAAGGTCCAAACGTTGTTGGCCCATTTGGTTTATTGCAACCTTTAGCCGATGGTTTGAAATTGTTTTTGAAAGAAACAATTATTCCTTCCGGTTCCAACCGCGCCTTATTTGTAATTGCCCCAGCATTGACTTTTATTTTGGCGTTGATTGCTTGGGCTGTAATTCCTTTCGGTGAGGGGATGGTATTAGCGGACATTAATGTCGGTATTTTATATCTATTCGCGATCTCTTCGTTAGGTGTATATGGTATCGTGATTGCTGGTTGGGCATCTAACTCCAAATATGCGTTCTTAGGTGCGTTACGTTCTGCGGCTCAGATGGTATCTTACGAGGTATCTATGGGTTTGGTAATCGTAACAGTATTGATCTTCACAAACAGTTTGAACTTGTCTGATATTGTTCGGTATCAACAAGAAAATATGTGGTTTGTGATTCCGTTGTTACCAATGTTCGTTGTTTTCTACATCTCTATTTTGGCTGAAACAAACCGTGCGCCATTTGACTTACCGGAAGCGGAAGCCGAATTGGTATCAGGGTACAACGTTGAATATTCATCTATGACATTTGCGTTATTCTTCCTTGGAGAATATGCGAATATGATCTTGATGTCTGGTATGGCGACAACATTGTTCTTAGGCGGTTGGTTGCCACCGTTTGACATCGCACCATTGAACATGATCCCGGGTCCAATCTGGTTTGCCTTAAAAACAGCTTTGATGTTGTTTGGTTTCCTTTGGGTTCGTGCCACATTCCCACGTTACCGTTATGACCAGTTAATGCGTTTGGGGTGGAAAGTCTTCCTGCCATTCACATTACTTTGCGTATTCTTATATGCAGGTATTGCGGTATATGGCGGATTTTTAGCAGGTTAAGGAAGGAAGAAAAAAATGTCTTTTGATCAGGTAGCACGTTCTTTCCTATTGACTGAATTGCTTCAGGGTATGGCGCTTACACTTAAAGCCATGTTCCGTCCAAAACATACAATCAACTATCCTTATGAAAAGGGACCATTAAGTCCACGTTTCCGCGGTGAACATGCGTTACGTCGATATGCGAATGGCGAGGAACGTTGTATTGCATGTAAGCTTTGCGAAGCGATTTGTCCCGCACAGGCGATTACAATTGAAGCGGAACCACGGGAAGATGGTTCACGTCGGACAACACGTTACGATATCGATATGACAAAATGTATCTACTGCGGCTTCTGTCAGGAAGCATGTCCAGTAGATGCGGTTGTTGAGGGACCAAATTTTGAATTTGCAACAGAAACACGTGAAGAGCTTTTCTATAATAAAGACAAGCTTCTTGCGAATGGTGATCGTTGGGAATTTGAAATTGCGAAAAACATCGAATTGGATGCGCCTTATCGTTAAGGCAGAAGGGAAGATTTGATGTTTTTCATGTTTAAAGGGAATCAAAACCAGCTGAAGCTGGAGGTTAGATAGATGATACAAACCCTTGTTTTTTATATGTTCGCAATCATCACGATCGCTTGCGGTTTTATGGTGATTACAGCAAGAAACCCGGTTCATTCCGTGCTGTTTCTTATTCTTGCATTTTTTAATGCGGCAGGTCTGTTCCTGTTGCAAGGCGCAGAGTTCATATCAATGATCCTTGTGATTGTTTATGTGGGGGCTGTGGCTGTGTTGTTCCTCTTTGTCGTAATGATGTTAGATGTGAACTTGAACGAGATGCGCCGCGGCTTTGTTAAATATTTGCCAATTGGATTAGCTGTTGGTGCCGTTCTTCTTGTTGAATTATTTACAATCTTCACCGCATGGGTGGTTGAACCTGCAGTTATTTCTGTGAATGCAGCAACAGCGACACCAGCTGCGTCGGAGGTTCATAATACAGAGGCGTTGGGTAATCTCATTTATACACATTACGTATATTTGTTTATGGGATCCGGCATGGTTCTATTGCTGGCGATGGTTGGGGCTATCGTTCTTACACTTCGTTCTCGTGACGGTGTTAAGAAACAGCGTATTATGGATCAGATTGCTCGCCCGGCTTCAGAAGAAGTTGAATTGGTTAAAGTTTCATCCGGGGGAGGGATTTAATCATGGAAATTGGTATTGCACATTACCTTTCAGTAGCTGGTATCCTTTTCACATTGGGATTGTTCGGTATTTTCCTCAACCGTAAGAACGTCATTATCATCTTGATGTCCGTTGAGCTTATGTTGCTAGCGGTGAATATCAACTTGGTGACATTCTCTACGCATCTTCAGGATTTATCTGGTCAGATTTTCTCGATCTTTGTCCTGACGGTTGCCGCTGCGGAAGCAGCAATCGGTCTGGCGATCCTTGTCGTTTATTATCGTAATCGTGCGACCATCGCGGTCGACGACATTCATACCATGAAGGGCTAAGTCAAACTATGATTACCGGTATTGTCTTTTTACCTTTAATTGGCGCATTGATTGTCGGCTTTTTCGGTCGTGCTTTGGGCGATAAGGTATCTCAAATTATTACAACAGGTTTGCTGATGGTTGCGGCTGCCATGTCTTGGTTCACATTCTTTGATGTGGGCTTTGGTGGCAACGCATATACGGTAACCGTTCTTTCTTGGGTTGCTTCTGGTGACTTTATTTTCAACTGGGCTTTGAAAGTTGATACGTTAACAGCAGTGATGTTGATAGTGGTCACAACAGTGTCATCTGTGGTGCATTTATATTCTATCGGATATATGCATCATGATAAATCTGTACCACGTTTCATGGCTTATCTAAGCTTCTTTACATTTGCCATGTTAATGCTGGTAACAGCAGATAACTTGGTGCAAATGTTCTTTGGTTGGGAAGGCGTAGGTGTTGCATCTTATCTCTTGATTGGTTTCTGGTTCGAAAAACCATCTGCAAATGCAGCTGCGATGAAAGCGTTCATTGTAAACCGTGTTGGTGATTTTGGTTTCGCATTAGGTATCTTCTTAATCTTCGTTCTTACAGGTTCTGTTGAATTTGATACAATCTTTGCGGCAATCCCTGCAGTTGCAGACGCTAACTTTGTTTTCCTCGGTATGGAATTCAACGCCATAACAATTTCTTGTTTGTTATTGTTTATGGGCGCGATGGGTAAATCAGCACAGCTTGGTTTACACACATGGTTGCCAGATGCGATGGAAGGTCCAACACCTGTATCAGCCTTGATCCACGCGGCAACAATGGTGACAGCGGGCGTATTTATGGTATGTCGTCTATCTCCAATCTTCGAGTTTTCCGAAGTGGCATTGACGGTAGTGACAATCGTTGGCGCAACGACAGCTTTCTTCGCAGCAACAGTTGGTCTGACACAGACAGATATCAAACGTGTGATTGCTTATTCTACATGTTCCCAGTTGGGGTATATGTTCTTTGCAGCAGGCGTATCGGCGTATCCAGCAGCTATGTTCCATCTAACAACACATGCTTTCTTTAAAGCATTGTTATTCCTTGGTGCAGGTTCTGTGATCCATGCAATGTCTGATGAACAAAACATGATGAAAATGGGTGGTATCCGTAAATTGATCCCATTCACTTGGGCTGTGATGTTAATTGGTACATTGGCGATTACTGGTGTTCCTGGCCTCTCTGGTTATTTCTCTAAGGACATGATCATTGAAGCTGCTTATGCAGCAGGATCTGGTGCAGGTGGTTACGCGTTTTGGTTAGGCGTGATTGCGGCATTGATGACTTCGTTTTATAGCTGGCGTTTGATGTTCTTAACCTTCCATGGAAAACCTCGTGCAGATGAAAAAACAATGGCGCATGTTCATGAAAGTCCATTGGTTATGACAATCCCGTTAGCAATTCTTGCTGTTGGGGCTGTTGGTTTTGGTGCTGTATTCGCAGGTGACTTCATCGGTGAAGGTTATAAAGAATTCTGGGGTAGTTCTATCTACATCGCGGAAGCAAACAATATTATGAAAGAAGCGAAACAAGTACCTTCTTGGGTTGTTTGGTCTCCATTTATTGTGATGGTTCTTGGTTTGGTACTCGCTTGGGTTATTTATATTAAAAAGCCGGGCAGTGCCGACAAGTTGGCAAAAAGCTTCAGTGGTCTATATGCCTTCTCACTTAACAAATGGTATTTCGATGAATTGTATGATGCGATTTTCGTGAAGCCTTCTTTCGTGATCGGTCGTTTCTTCTGGAAACGCGGTGACGAGAAAACAATTGACTATTTCGGTCCTGATGGTGTTGCTGCACGAACCAAAGATGGTTCTAAGTTAGCTAGCCTACTTCAATCCGGATATGTTTATCATTATGCGTTTGCCATGCTGATTGGTGTGGTTGTGTTCGTAACCTGGTACATGCTTTCCGGCATGTCAGCATAATCCAGGGAGAGGAATATTATGACTTTAGACTGGCCTTTGCTGTCACTCACAACATTCCTGCCGACATTAGGCGCACTTGCTCTTTTACTGATCCCGGGATCAGCAGAGCAGGTAGCACGTAATGCACGTTGGACAGCCTTGTGGGTGTCACTTTGTACTTTCGTTCTTTCCCTGTTTATCTGGGCTAACTTTGACGGTACCAGTGCGGATTTCCAACTTATAGAAAGCTACGCTTGGATTCCTGCCTTTAATATCAACTACACAATGGGTGTGGATGGTATTTCTGTCTTCTTTGTTTTGTTATCTACCTTGCTAACACCAATTTGTATTCTTTCCAGTTGGGAAGCGATCAAGAAACATGTACGTGAATACATGATCGCTTTCTTGGTTTTGGAAACGATGATGGTTGGTATGTTCTTAGCCATGGATATCTTCCTCTTCTATATCTTCTTTGAAGGTGTATTGATCCCGATGTTTATCATTGTCGGTGTCTGGGGTGGTCAAAATCGTATCTACGCTGCATTTAAATTGTTCCTATATACTTTGTTAGGTTCTGTTTTGATGCTTGTTGCGATTTTGGTAATGTATTTCGAAACAGGTACAACAAATATTCCTGAATTAATGGCGCATGATTTTGCAGCTTCTATGCAAACATGGTTATGGTTGGCATTCTTTGCATCTTTTGCTGTGAAAGTGCCGATGTGGCCTGTTCACACATGGTTGCCTGATGCCCATGTACAAGCGCCAACAGCTGGTTCTGTTATTCTGGCTGGTGTATTGTTGAAGATGGGGGGCTATGGTTTCTTACGTTTCTCCATCCCGATGATGCCATTGGCGAGTGAGTATTTTGCTGATTTCGTATTCTGGCTATCTGTTATTGCGGTGATCTACACATCGTTGGTTGCATTGGTTCAAAGCGATATGAAAAAGCTGATTGCTTATTCCTCCATCGCACATATGGGATTCGTAACAGCTGCAATTTTCTCAATGAATGAACAGGCGATTGCAGGTTCTATTATTCAGATGTTAAGTCATGGCCTTGTATCAGGTGCTTTGTTCCTATGTGTTGGTGTCGTTTATGATCGTCTACATACACGCGAAATCGATGCTTATGGTGGTGTGGTGCATGTAATGCCAAGATATGCCGTGTTATTCATGTTCTTTACTATGGCATCAGTTGGTCTTCCGGGAACATCTGGATTCGTTGGTGAGTTCTTGATTCTTGTTGGTGCTTTCCAAGCATCCACTTGGTTAGCGGCTGGTTTGGCAACAGGTATGATCTTAGGTGCTGGTTACGCTTTATATCTCTATCGTCGTATTATCTTCGGTGCATTGGAAAAAGACTCAATCAAAGCGCTAACAGAAATGAATGCACGTGAAATTGCGATCTTCGTTCCATTGGTCATCCTGACCTTGTGGATGGGTATTTATCCAAACACATTCCTAGATCCAATTGCGGCATCTGTAACCCATCTTGTCCAAAACTATGAAACAAGCCTTGCAGCTGCTGCACAAACAGCAACAGCTAGCCTTGGCCAGTAAGTAAGAGAGGCACAAAGAAAAATGACTGAATTGCCTGTTTTATTCCCGGCTTATCCGGAAATCTTTCTGGCCATTGCAATTATGGCTTTGATGATGATCGGTGCTTATTCAAAAGCCGAGAACACATTAGGGGCTGTATCTGCCTTAACCCAAGTGAGTTTTGTCGTAACTGCAGGATTAGTTCTGTTTGTAGTTGGCGGTGCCACTCAATTGGCGATGAATGATTTATTCATCGTGGATCAGTTTGCAGTATATATGAAGCTATTGATCTTGTTGGCAAGTTTGCTTGCTGTAACAATGTCTAATGGTTTTATCCGCCGCGAAGGTATGGCTAAATTCGAATATCCAATTCTGATCGCATTTGCGACTTTGGGTATGATGATGATGGTTTCTGCCAATGACCTAATGTCATTATATATCGGCTTGGAACTGCAGAGTTTGTCCCTTTATGTAATGGCGGCTTTCCAACGTGATAATTCTCGCTCAACCGAAGCAGGATTGAAGTATTTCGTACTTGGCGCACTGTCTTCCGGTATGCTTCTTTATGGTATGTCCATGGTGTATGGATTTGCGGGGTCTACACAGTTTAATGCACTTGCAAATGCCTTTACAGCTGACACCGGTGCGCATATGGGCGTGATCGTTGGCTTGATATTTATGGTTGCCGGTCTGGCTTTTAAGATTTCTGCTGTTCCGTTCCACATGTGGACACCAGATGTGTATGAAGGTGCCCCAACACCTGTAACAGCTTTCTTTGCTGTTGCACCAAAAGTGGCCGCAATGGCATTGTTAATCCGTGTTCTTGTTGGCCCGTTTGGTGGTTTAGTTGCAGAATGGTCTCAAGTGATCGTAGTATTATCAATTCTGTCCATGTTCATCGGTTCATTTGCAGCGATCGCACAAAGTAATATTAAACGATTGATGGCTTATTCTTCTATCGGTCATATTGGTTTTGCTTTGATTGGTCTAGCGGCAGGCACAGAAGGCGGTGTCGAAGCTGTTCTGATTTATCTTGCGATTTATCTTGTAATGAATATCGGTACTTTTGCTTGTATCCTGAATATGAAAGTTGGCGGCCGCATGGTTGAAAACATTTCTGATTTGGCTGGACTAAGCAAAAATAACCCAGTTATGGCAATGTTAATTATGGTATTTATGTTCTCCATGGCTGGTATTCCGCCAATGGCAGGCTTCATGTCTAAGCTATTTGTATTTAAAGCAGCTATTGATGCTGGTTTGATTGCATTAACAGTGATTGGAGCAGTGACTTCAGTTGTGAGCGCATTTTATTACTTACGTGTTATCAAGGTAATGTATTTTGATGACCCTGCTGAAAAGTTGGATAGTGTTGAAAGTGGTGCAATGAAATTGATCTTGGCAGTGACAGGTATTGTGACTGCAACCATGATCTTTTACATGCCTGTTGTAACTGATCCGGCAATTAAAGCTGCATCTTCCTTATTTGGTGGATAATCGATAGGTGAATAGTAGCTCTATGAAAGCTTCTTACTTGCAAATGCCCGCAGGTTTCGATCTGCGGGCATTGCCTCTTGTGGGCTCCACCAATGATGTAGCCCGTGAAGAAGCAATGAAATACCCGCCAACCAGCGTGGGAAATGTTGTATTTTGGGCTGAGGCGCAGACAGGTGGAAGAGGGCGTCGTGGTCGCAGTTGGGCATCACCAGAGGGAAATTTATATTCCTCCATCCTTGTTCAAGATGTTGGTGACTTAGCCACTGCAGCTCAACTATCTTTTGTTACTGCGATTTCAATGCGTGCTGCTATTTCTAGATTTACACCTAAAAATCAAAATGTTGAATGTAAATGGCCTAATGACATTTTGGTTGATGGTGCCAAGATTTGTGGAATCTTGCTTGAGTGCGGCGTGAACAAGACGGGACAGAATTGGGTCGTTATTGGTGCCGGTGCGAATGTATCTCACCACCCAAGTGAAACACCTTATGAGGTGGCTCATATCAAACAATTTAACAAAGATATTGAGCCTTATATGTTGCTGAATGCATATCTAGAGGAATTTGCACAATTCTTTCAAATATGGAAATTAAACGGATTTAAAGAAATACGTGAAATCTGGTTACAAAATTGTTATGGATTTGGAAAAAATATCGTAGCTCGTTTAGCCAATAATCTTGAAGAACATGGTCGTTTCCTTGATATGGATGAGGAAGGGGCACTTATTCTTGAACGTGAAGACCTTAGTCGCGTTGCAATAACGGCTGGCGATGTATTTTTGAAAGGATGCGGCGATGCTGCTCGCAATTGATTCTGGGAATACCAATGTAGTCTTCGCTGTTTATGATGGTGATGAGCGTTTAGGCGTATGGCGTTGTATGAATGATCCAAAGCGCACAGCGGATGAATATGCGGTTTGGTTACATCAATTGATGGCTATCAAAGATATTGAGTTTAAGGATATTACGAGAACAATTCTGGCAAGTGTTGTACCGGAAACGATGTTTAATCTTGAAAGTCTATGCCGCCGATATTTCGATGATGATCCACTTTTAGTTTCTGCTATGTCGGGCATCAAGCTGGGCATAGAGGTATTGATAAAATATCCTCGTCAAGTGGGTGCAGATCGTATCGTGAATGCAATTGCAGGACATAAAAAATATGGTGGTCCGCTCATTATTGTGGATTTTGGGACCGCTACTACCTTTGATATTGTTGACGGTAACGGAAATTATTGTGGTGGTGTGATTGCCCCAGGTCCGAATTTATCTTTAAAATCCTTGTATATGGCCGCCGCGCAATTACCTTTAGTAGAGATTAAAGCCAGTGAAAAAGTCATTGGTGATGACACAGAATCTGCGATGCAATCAGGTATCTTCTGGGGCTATGTCGCCATGCTCGAAGGTATGATTGATCGTATAGTTAAAGAATTTGGTGAAGATATGAAAGTGATCGCCACAGGCGGCTTGTCGGATATATTTGCCCAATCAACTGATAAAATTCAAGATATTGATCGTGGTCTCACGCTTGATGGTTTGGTTGAAATATATAAAAGAAACATTTGACTAGAAAAGAAAAAATAAATGAGCGAATACCACAAAACGGGAAAGCCAGGTAAGGACGAACTTCTATTTTTACCATTAGGTGGTTCTGGTGAAATTGGCATGAACCTGAACCTATACGGTTATAACGGTAAATGGTTAATGGTCGATTACGGTATTACATTTGGTGATGTCACAACACCAGGTATCGATGTTATCTTCCCCGACCCAACCTTTATCGAAGATCGTGCGGATGATTTAGTAGGGTTGGTTTTAACACATGCCCATGAAGATCATTTAGGTGCGGTTCCATATCTTTGGGATTGTTTTGATTGTCCTATTTATGCCACTCCTTTTACAGCTGCTATTCTTCGAAAGAAGTTGGAGGAAAGCCAGTTTATAGGTGAGGCTAATATCATTGAAGTGCCTTTATCAGGGCAGTTTGAGGCAGGTCCGTTTGAGCTAGAACTTGTCTCGCTTACACATTCCATTCCGGAACCTAACGCCCTTATCATTCGTACCGAAGCAGGGAGTGTAATGCATACAGGGGATTGGAAACTTGATCCTGATCCTTTGTTAGGTCCGACGGCTGATGAAGAGCGTCTCATTCAAGCAGGAAAAGATGGTATCACCGCGATGGTTTGTGATTCCACCAACGCCTTGGTACCCGGTCGTTCAGGTTCCGAAGCGGATGTTCGTGAGAATCTGGTCGATATCGTCTCCAAGATTAAAGGCGGTGTTGCTATTGCTTGCTTTGCATCCAATGTTGCACGTCTTGAAAGTGCTGCTGTTGCTGCAAGTAAAAGTGGTCGAGCGGTATGTTTGGTCGGGCGATCTTTATGGCGTATGACAGAAGCCGCCAAAGCAACGGGCTATCTACAAGACATGCCTCCTTTCTTGGAAGCTGAAGAAGTGAAAGATCTTCCAAAAGAAAAAGTTCTGTATATCTGTACAGGAAGTCAGGGTGAACCACGTGCTGCATTGGCACGTATTGCACGTGGCGATCATCGTGATGTTAGTTTTGGAAAAGGGGATACAGTTATTTTTTCTAGCCGTGAAATTCCGGGGAATGAAATTTCAATCAACCGGGTTCAAAACGGTTTGGTTGAAAACGGCGTTACCTTGATTACAGCGGATGATTATGAAATTCATACCTCTGGACATCCAAATAAAGATGAATTAGCGCAGATGTATCAATGGATTCGCCCTGATGTTGCTATTCCTGTTCATGGTGAGTTACGTCATATGATGGGGCATGCACAATTGGCAAAAAACTGTCAGGTTCCGCATGGAATAGTACCGCGTAATGGTGCATTGATTAAAATCACCAAAGATGGAGCTGATGTCATTGATGAAGTACCCAATGGCCGTCTAGCATTGGATGGAAACCGCATTACGCCACTTGATAGTATTTCTTTGCGAGATCGTCGAAAGATGGGGTGGGGTGGTATGATTTTCGCCACCGTTGTCGTTGATGCAAAAGGCCGTTTGTATGAAGCGCCAAAGATTTCTGTTGAGGGCCTTCTGGAAGATCATGAAGAAGATGAATTTGCAGAATTGACTGATACGGTAGAACTGACAGTTAAAAGATTGGACCGTGACGAACGGTTGAATGATAAGAAGATTTCTGAAGCTGTTCGTATTGCGTTGCGTCGTCAGATCAATGATATTTGCGGTAAGAAGCCGAAGGCGCAAGTACATCTGGTGCGGATATGATCAAAAAGTATAAAACGGGAGTTGAATGATGATAGGGCGTCTGAACCATGTTGCGATTGTTGTACCGGATTTGGCAGCAGGAACCACAATGTATCGCGATACGTTAGGAGCGACAGTGTCAGAGCCTGTTGATATCCCAGAACATGGAGTCACTGTTGTTTTTGTGGAGCTCCCAAATACTAAAATTGAATTGCTTCATCCGTTGGGAGACGCATCGCCAATTGCAAAATTCTTGGAAAGTAATCCTTCCGGTGGAATGCATCATATTTGTTATGAGGTCGAGGATATCTTGGCTGCACGCGATAAGCTAAAGGCGGATGGCGCGCGCGTTTTAGGTGATGGGGAACCAAAAATTGGTGCACATGGCAAGCCTGTTCTATTCCTTCATCCAAAGGATTTCTGTGGCACCCTTGTTGAAATCGAACAAGTTTAAAAGGAACTATTTATGTCTATTGCTTCTGCAATCGTTACTTATGTAATAATCTGGTGGCTTGTTTTCTTTATGGCCCTTCCATTTGGTGTAGAACGCCCAAATGAAGATGAAGTTGAAATAGGGCATGAGCCAGGGGCGCCAAAGAAACCAATGCTTGTTAAAAAGGCACTTGTGACTTCAGTGATCACCGCTGTTCTCTTAGCCATTTGGTGGTATGTGCAATCATCAGGACTTATTAAACTTGATGTATAAGGTGATCTACTGCTGACATAATGCTGTCAGCAGTAGTTGTTTATAGTTCAACCAATTGAAAACATAGTATTAATTAAAGGAGTTCTTGATGAGCTGGTACTGCGACTATGCAATTGGTGATGATCTACATGGACCTTATCATGATAAGGAATATGGATTTCCTATTTGTGAGGAAAATCAATTATTTGAACGTCTTGTTTTAGAGATTAATCAAGCTGGCCTCAATTGGGGATTGATCCTCAAGAAAAAAGATAATTTTCATAAAGCTTATGATGGTTTTGATGTAGATATTGTTAGTGAATATTCTGAGAAGGACCGCGCGCGTCTTTTAGAAGATGAAGGTATCATCCGAAATAAATTAAAAGTGAATGCGGTGATTGAAAATGCCAAAACCATAAAGGCGATGCGAGATAGCCACGGCGGTTTTGATAAATGGATTGCATCACATCATCCATTGAAAAAATCTGAATGGGTTAAACTATTCAAGAAAACTTTTAAATTCACGGGTGGTGAGATTACTGGAGAGTTTTTGATGAGTATCGGATATTTACCCGGCACCCACAGCCCAGAATGTCCGATTTATAAAAAAATTGAAAAATTATCGCCAGCCTGGATGGCACAGGGATTGGAATTCTATCAGGAATAACCATAATAAGTTAACTTGGCGTCAAATTTGCTTCACTGATTTTATGATGATAAAGCGTATTATTACATTCACAATCCTATCTGTTATTTCTTTTCCTATGATTGCTATATCCCAGCAAACTGTGCCTTTGGAGAATCTAAATCTCAATCAACAGGAGAAGGAGCAACAGCGTAAGCTTGTCGCTTCGGGAAAAGCTTGTGAAAAAGCACTAAAAAAACATCGTACCGATGGTGCAGATTATATACCGGGCGTTGATGTACGCGGAAAACCTGTTACGTCAGCAAATGTAGATGGGCAGAATTATGAGTTTGATTTTCCAAACGTCATTGAGTTTGATTTAACTTTAAACGCATTTCAAGCTGCGGGGCGTAATGATCTTGCTACGCTTTTTCCCGATAGTAACTTCAATTTAGGACGTATTAAATACAACATCTCATCCGGTAAACTCACCTATAATGGTAAAACCTTAACAGATGAACAAAATAACGCATTATCAGATGCTTGTCTCACATATCAGAAGCTAAAATCTCAAGATTAAAAATCTAACAAAGCGTTTTCCAGCCGTTGCCATAATATTTCATTATGGAGGTCAGGGACCCCGACCCGCAGCCAATTTGGATTATATTCAAAATGACGCAGATAGATTCCTTGATGCCCTAGATGGTAAAATAAGGCAGAAGCGTTTTTGATGTGAAACAAGCGATAAAGAATAGTTCCCCCAACAATATCGCATCCAATTGCTGAAAAAAGATGATCCATTTTTTCGCTACTTTTAATAAGGTCAGCTTTTTGCTGCTCAATCCATTCTTGATCTTGATAAGCTTGTGTTGCCACGGCAAGCGTGATGGATGAGACAGCCCAGGGGCCTAATCTTCTTTGTAAGCGTTCGATAATCTCTTGAGGTGCAAGCAAGGTTCCTAAACGTATACCTGCAAGTCCAAAAAACTTACCAAAGGAACGTAAGATAATAAGCCCATCTTGCCCTGCATAATCTGACAAACTATCTTCAGGAGAAATATCAATAAAGGCCTCATCAATGACAAGGCATCCCCCCTTAGAAGCCTGTTGATTGGAAATCTCAAGTAGTTCTGATTGAGAATAAAACTTTCCATCTGGATTATTAGGATTAACCAGTAAAATGAATTTGGTATTTAAGGCTTGAGCTTCATTTATATCTTTTACTAAATGTACCTGATGGCCTGCTTCCTTCCAAGCTGGTACATGTTCACCATAAGTTGGATATAAAATTGCTATTTCGTCTGGAGCGAATAGGTGGGGTAACTGGCTTATGATAAATTGTGACCCAGGTGTAAGTAAGGCATTTGAGGGGGTTAGCCTTGCATCGTAATAGGAACCAGTTGCCGTAAGGCAAGCCTCATATAATGCTTTGGAAGGTAAAGCATTGATATTAAAGTTTTCTTTTAAATCAAATGGGTAGGCTGATTGGTTAATTCCCGTTGATAGGTCGATCCATTTGTCTTTTGGAAAA
>NZ_SMMC01000046.1 GCF_009711445.1 Curvivirga aplysinae
AGCTCACAGTTTCATGCTCTATTTATAGTTTGGGATGAAATAAGGGGCTCCCTCCATCAATTTTTTATATGTTCCATCGTTAACTAATTGTAATATTGAATTGGAGAAGCTACTTGATAAAGCTGCTCCTTCTTGTGTGAACTGGAATACAAATGTGCCCCCCCAGAAATCAAGAACGTCGCCATGATGTAAATCGTTGAGCAAACCCTGTTCTTCAAGGATAGGTACCCATCCTGTTTGAATAATACCTGCATCAGCACGTTTACCTGAAATCATCTTTGGTACGAGATCATTTGTGTTTGTCATGGAGCGCTTGATTTTCGGATGATGTTCCATGGCTTGGGGGACACCATATCCACGTGCGTTAACAACTGTTTTACCCTCTAACTCTTTCACAGAATTTAGTTTGGGATCTGATTTTCTAGTATAGATATAATATCCTCCCATAATGATAGGCATGGAATAGAGAGGAAGTTCTTTCGCACCATTTGCTTTTGCTCTTTCTGGGTCCTCTGCGATTATGAAAGGCCATAGGATATCGACTTGGTTGCTATAAAAAAGTTGAGCACATCTTTCTGCTGGCGCAAATCTAACCTCAAAGTTATGCCCAGTTTTTTGACTGACTTTATCAATTACTTTTTCGTAGAATTCAAATAAAGGCTGAGGGCCTTTTTTGTCGGCTGTCATGGCACCTGGAATATCAACGGTGCAAGTTTGGAAAGTCTTGGCATGGGAAACCGAAGGGGTGAAAAATAATAATAAGGCTGTAAGTGTAATTAGGAGCGGTTTCTTTAAGTGGCTCTCTGTTATTTCTGACATCCCTGATTCCATTCGAATTTTATTTTTATGGCATTATGATAGCGCTACAAGAAGAGCAAGGGAATAAAAAAAAGCGGCATTCAAGGGGCGACATTTAATTTTATTTCGGTTTTTTATAGGGACTCACAACTATCTTTTTAGTGATTGAATTGAGGAAAATTAAAAGTCTTGAGATTCTCTCAGCTGAATAGAAGTGTTTTGTTCTTATGTAGATAAACGAGTGGAGATTTGCTTTTCTTAGATGTTTAAACTTGCTAGATGTTAAGCATATGTTACATGAACTTAATATGGGGAAAGTTATGAAGAAGATGACGAAGTTTTTTGCGGCCGTCTTATCTGTGATTGTTTTAGGTGGGCAAGCTGATCATGTGGTTGCAGATGAACTACCTGATTTGAAGGGGCGTGTGATTGTTGCAGTTACGGAAAATGCCTATCCCCCTCTAAATTTTCTAGATCCTAAAACCGGCCAAGGAATTGGTTGGGAATATGATGCTTTTAATGAAATAGCAAAACGTCTTAACGCCAATGTACAATGGGAGTTAAGTAGTTGGGATGTTATGATTGAAGCAGTTCGTAACGGGCAATATGATGTCGGAATGGATGGCATCACTATCAACGCTGAACGTGAAGAACAAATTGATTTTACTGAAAGTTATATGACTTCGGAAATGTTTATGTTGGTGCGCGCAGATGAAGATCGCTTTGCAACGGCAAGTGATTTCGCTGCGAAAGAAGATGCATTAGTCGGCGCACAACCTGGTACAACGGGTTTTTATACCGCAGTTTATTCTATTCTTGATGGCAACGAAGCCAATCCACGTATTACCTTGATGGAAACATTTGGAGCAACAATTCAGGCGTTACGTACAGGTGATGTGGATATGGTTTTGACAGATGCGACAGCTGGTCAAGGATATATTGATGCATATCCAGGACTTTTCAAACTGGTTGGTGGTGCAATAGGTTCAGAAGATTTTGGATTTATTTTAACTCCAGATTCTGATTTGCGAGCACCAATTAACGCGGTCATTCAACAGATGAAAGCAGACGGTAGTTTTGAGGCTTTAAACAAAAAATGGTTCTTTGATTATAAGATTGGTCAATAAGTTATCTTAAGTGATCTACCATTTAGCGGCTAATCAGGACTAGCAAAATGCAAGCTTCGAAAAACAAACAAGAGCAGGACTTTCCCTATTGGTTAGCCGCTATTATCGTTATAGGTCTTATCTTCACAATTTATATCGTGACTAATGAGCTTTATACAGCAATTTTTAACACTCTATATAAAGGCGCGTTAATGACAATTTTTGTGACGCTGGTGAGTTTTATTCTCGCCAGTATTCTTGGGTTAGTCATTGCCATTGCGGGGTTCTCCAAATATCGAGTTATACGTGAAATAATGCGTTTTTATACAGAAATAATGCGCGGTGTTCCTGTATTGGTACTCTTGTTTTATATTGCATTTGTAGCTGCCCCTTCATTAGTAGATTTTGCGAACTGGATACTCGCATATCCTATAGAAGAAGGCTTGATGAAAAAAATCCTTGTACGAGATTTTTCCCTCACTTGGCGTGCTATCTTTGCACTTATGCTCGGATATAGTGCTTATATCGCTGAGATCTTCCGGGCAGGTATTCAATCAGTGGAAGACGGGCAAATAGAAGCTGCACAATCTCTTGGTATGAAGCGGTGGCAAGTATTTTGTTTTATCATTTTTCCCCAAGCCATTCGCACTATATTGCCCCCTTTGGGGAATGATTTTATTGCAATGGTGAAAGATTCTGCGTTGGTGTCTGTCTTGGGGGTTGCGGATATCACACAGTTAGGGAAGGTATATGCGTCAGGTACTTTCAGGTTTTTTGAGACTTACAATATGGTTACCTTTATGTATTTAGTGCTGACGATTGGATTATCTTTAATGTTACGTCGGTTAGAAAAACGACTTAATACAAGGTATAAGCAAAAAGCTTAACTGTTTATAATCCTACAATAATACCGATGATGAAGGTGACATTTCCGTTTTCATCGAATAGTGGGCAGTCTAAAGATTCGAATTGCTTTTTAGTCTTACCAAAGAAAGCAAGTGAGCCGATACATCGAATTGGTTTTTTTATTTGACGTAACCCATCTAAATATTTGGCAAGGTTAACAAGTTCCGGGGTTTCCCCTTCAAGACTAAAATAACTGCCGGCTTGGTTTTTGCCAACTAGGTTACGAACCTCTTCACCATTAAGGCGATATAAAAATTTACCGTCACCCAGGCACTCAATTAAAAAAAGATTTGGAGCGATATGCCAATTCTCTTCTATTTTGAAATCATCTCGGCAGGGTAGTTTGGGGGTAAATGATTGCCACCATTCATAAAGTTCACGTGCTTGATCCGAGCGAAAGTCATCACTGGATTGAATATGCACTCTTGAAACATCTTCAAAATTTTCAACGTTGGTGTGGTTCATATTCAAAAAGTTTAATGTTGTTGTGGATTTCTAGTGATAACTTTTTGATGATGTTATCTTTTAATTGGAAAAGCAACGAAAAAATTAAACTTTATTTTATGAGGCAGATTACACCGATAATATGAGAAATCTCCCCTTCCTTATCGACGAGAGGGCAATCAAAGGATTCGAATTTAATATAGCTTCTATCTAATAGAGAGAGGTCGCCCATACAGCGCGCAGTGGTTTTTTTAGTGACCAACTTGCGCATATATTCCGCAAAGGTGGCGTTTACAGGCATATCATTTTTTTGCCCAAGCTTCAGGCCGCGTTGATTATGCCCTAAAATTTCTACAACCTTTTCTCCATTTAAACGGTAGTGGAACGTGCCATCATCTTGAATTTCAATGAGATACAGATAGGGGGCTAACCCCCAATGCTGGATGATGTCAAAGTCTTTGCGCCGAGGAAAATCAGGTTTATATTTTGAATACCATTCAAATAGTTCGCGTGTTTGATTAGCATTAAAGTCTTCTGCTTGTGGTCCAAAATATCTGTCGAAATCCTGCTGGGTTTCGTCGGTCATAGTATAATTGGTATCTTTATGCTTCGCAAAAGGAGGCATATTTTTGATTTCGCCAATCATCGATTTATCCCTTCTTCTAT
>NZ_SMMC01000080.1 GCF_009711445.1 Curvivirga aplysinae
AATGCAACCCAACCAATATAACAAAGATACATCCAGCATAGTTAATTTGCGTGGTAAGTTACGTCGAATTGAACGGTTGCATTCACAACAAAATAAGCCATGGATTTTATCTAGCAGTTTTAATGAAGTGGATTCCTACCTTCCTGAAGCAGGCATTCCTTCACATGCAGTACATGCAATAAACGGCCCCTCTGCCCTATTCTTCTTATTACGCTTATTATCCGTAATGCCCATAGATTATAAGATATTATGGTGTCGTTCTGCAAAAGCTCAAGCAGTACCTTATGGCCCAGCAATATTAGAACACGGAATTGATCCTGAAAGAATTCTATTTGTGCAATGTCATTCCCTGCAAGATTTACTGTGGTCTTATGAAGAAGCCTTAAAATCAAGCTCTATTCACATCGCAATTTTAGAACCAGAAGCTGCTATTAAATTAATAGAAAGCCGACGCCTCCAATTAGCTGCTGAAATTGGTGGTAGCATTGGATTTCTTATTTCCCAAAGCCCTGATTATGTGAGTAATGCCAATGCCATATTCAGCCGCTGGCACATCACCCCTCTTCCCACTGCAGGCCTCTATCAGCTTGAATTACAACGTATGAGAAATGCCCCTCCTAAAACCTGGCAAGTAGGAGTTCTAAATGAGTAAACGCAAGAGATATATAAGCCTATATCTACCTCAATGGGCCATTGATTGTCGTAATAGACAAAATACATTGCCTGAGCAACCATATGTCCAAACTACAAAATCACAAAACCAGATAGTTATTGAAACTGCCAATGATTTTGCCTATCAACAAGGTATCAAAAAAGGTATGAGTATGGCCACGGCTAGGGCTATATCCAGCACTCTAATCGTAGAGGATCATTCGCCTGATTTTTTACAAAATAAGTTAGAGGAACTAGCCGATTGGGCCTACCAATTCACTCCATTTGTCGCTTGTGATGGTGTGGATAGCTTAATATTGGATGTGACAGGTTGCTCGCACCTCTTTGGCGGAGAGCAAGCTATGCTAAAGCACCTCTCCTTTAAATTATCACAATTGAGGCTGCATCATCAATTAGCTATAGCAGACACCTCTGCGAGTGCTTGGGGTTTAGCTCGCTATGCTACTAAGGGCTTTTTTGTACAAGATGCCCCACTAAAAACTGTAATCCAGTCTCTTCCTATTGCTGCTATGCGTTTATCTGATGCATTAATTGTTGATCTGCAACGTATGGGATTACGACAAATAAAGGATTTACTTATCTTACCTCGATCCCATCTATCACGACGCTATGGGCTAGAACCCGTTTTACGTCTGGATAAGATGCTTGGTGATGTAGTTGAACCCATTACACCACGGATATATAAAACCCCTTATGCGATGCGCATGAGCTTTCCTGACGCAATTGGGCTTGCTGAAGATATCGAGGCAGGCCTGGATCGTTTAATCGCAAAACTATGCACTCGATTGGAAAAGAAATCTTTGGGTGCCAAAAAGCTTCATCTAATCTGTGACAGAGTTAACAAAACACAGCAATCCATACATGTCGGATTAAGTGAGCCCAATCATAACCCTAGATATTTCAAGCGCTTATTCTTGGAGAAACTCAAAGCAATCGAACCTGGCTTTGGTATTGATTGCATGCGGTTATTGGCACCTGCCGTGGAAAAAGTACAACATCATCAAAATAATATCTTAATGACTGGAGAACGACAGGAAATCAAAAAGCGGGAACATATCCGTCAAGACTTCAATATCTTGATTGATCGTTTACGTAACCGCCTTGGATATCACGCTGTTGGACATATTCGAGCACGCGATACTCATTTACCTGACCGCATCCAAGCATGGCAAACAAACCTAGAGGCAAACTGGCCAAGATATAATAAAAGACCCTCCTTACTGCATAATGTTCCCATTCTAATCCATAAAGGCACAGCACCAAATTCCCTCTTATACAAAGGTAAAGTTGAAAAAATTATCCAATGGCATGGACCGGAACGTATAAGCCCCAATTGGTGGCAAAAGAACGCTGATTGGCATCAGGGCGATAGAGATTACTATATCGTCCATGCACAATCAGGTCATCGTTATTGGATTTATCATAATGTTCAACAAACTGAACAAACTTGGTATTTACACGGTTGTTTCAGTTGAGGTGGCTTGATGGAATATGCAGAACTTCAAGTGATTAGCAACTTCACCTTTCTAGAAGGGGCAAGCCATGCTGATGAGTTAATCATCCAAGCCAAAGCATTAGGTTTAAAAGCCATTGGCATAGCAGATAGGAACAGTTTAGCGGGTATCGTTCGAGCACATAAAGCTGCAAAAACGCACCACTTACGCTTACTCGTAGGGGCACGACTTGATTTACAAGATGGGCCTAGCATAATCGCTTATCCAGAAAATAGAACTGCTTATGGACAACTCTCCCAACTTATCACTTTGGGGCGTCGCCGTGCAGAAAAAGGCGAATGTGAGCTTTATCTGAAAGATGTATTAACTGTGGCAAATGAGATGCGGCTGGTTCAACTAGCTCCCAATCCGCACTCAGCTAAATTAAAACATCAACTCACTCAATTAGCACAAGCCTTTCCAAACCGAATTTATGTGGCTGCATCCCATCTATTACGCGGGAATGATCGACAAAGAATTCAAATGCTCTTTGAATTATCTCAAACGACAGGTGCAAAACTACTCGCTACTAATGATGTTATTATGCATGTACCACACAGGCGTCCCTTAGCAGATATTTTAACCTGTATTAAAGAAAAATGCACTATTGATGAAGCAGGACGACGCGTATTGATAAATGGGGAAAGGCATCTTAAATCCTCATCACAAATGGCCGTTTTATTTAAAGATTTCGAAGAAGCTTTATGCCATTCCTTAGAAATTGTAGATGCTTGTACTTTTTCTCTTGATGAACTTTCCTACAGTTACCCTACCGAAATTATGGAACCCGGTTTAACTACTCAGCAATCTCTCGAGAAACTTACTTGGGAAGGCGCTAAAAATAGATATCCTAGAGGTATTCCCAACAAAGCGCGCAAAGTCATTGAGCATGAATTAAAATTAGTCGAAGATTTAAATTATGCGCCCTATTTCCTAACCGTTTATGATCTCGTCAGATTTGCGCGAAATGGCGGCGTGGATCAGAAAAAGGAAATCCTTTGTCAGGGACGTGGTTCTGCGGCGAACTCCACCATTTGTTACTGCCTTGGTATCACCAGCATTGACCCGATCCATCTGGATTTATTATTTGAACGCTTTATTTCGCCTGAACGTAATGAACCTCCCGATATTGATGTGGATTTTGAACATGAACGACGTGAAGAAGTCATTCAATATATCTATAAAAAGTATGGACGTCACCGCGCTGGTATGACAGCCGTTGTTTCTTGTTATCGCGCGCGAGGGGCTATCCGCGAAGTTGGTAAAGCAATGGGATTATCTCAGGATACGGTAGAGCTTCTATCTTCCCAAATATTCCATTGGGGTAAAGGGGATGAAATTGAAGACAACATGATAGAAGGCGTCGGTCTGGACCCAAAAGACCATCGTTTACGCCTAACAATTAATCTCATACATGAATTAATCGGTTTTCCTCGACATTTGGGACAGCATGTCGGTGGCTTTGTGATGACCGATGATCGCCTAGACACCATTGTCCCAATAGAAAACGCGGCAATGGAAGACCGTACTGTTATCCAATGGGATAAAGATGATCTGGATGAATTAGGTATTCTCAAGGTAGATGTTCTCTCTTTAGGTATGTTAACCTGTATTCGTAAATGTTTTGATATGATCAGTAGTCATTATGGCAAGCATTTCTCTTTAGCTACCCTTCCCCAAGAAGATCCTGCCACTTATGATATGCTTTGCGTAGCTGATGCCATCGGGGTTTTTCAGGTCGAAAGTCGTGCACAACTTTCTTTCTTACCTCGTATGAAACCAAGAAATTTTTACGATCTTGTCATTGAGGTCGCCATTGTACGACCTGGCCCTATACAGGGGGATATGGTTCATCCTTATCTTCGCAGAAGAAATGGCGAAGAACCAGTCAGTTATCCATCCAAAGAATTAAAGCGGGTTTTAGCAAAAACCTTAGGCGTACCGCTTTTTCAAGAACAAGCAATGAAGATCGCAATTGTGGGAGCAGGCTTCAGCCCTTCAGAAGCAGATCAGTTACGCCGATCCATGGCAACGTTCAAACATACAGGTACGATCAGTACTTTCTATAATAAATTTGTTCAAGGCATGGTGAAAAACGGGTATACACAAGAATTTGCTGAGCGTTGTTTCAAGCAAATTGAAGGATTTGGAGAATATGGTTTTCCCGAAAGTCATGCAGCCAGTTTTGCTTTATTGGTATATGTATCCGCATGGATAAAAAAACACTATCCCGCTGTCTTTGCTTGTGGCTTGATCAATAGTCAGCCCATGGGCTTTTATGCCCCGGCACAAATTGTACGAGATGCTAAGGATCATGGTGTTGAAATACGCCCCCCTGATGTGAATTATTCAGATTGGGATTGTACATTGGAACCAGCAAGCTCAGGATATGCAATCCGTCTTGGTTTGCGATTGATAAAAGGATTACATCAGAATGATGGCGATTGGATTGCATCCGCCAGAGGTAATGGATATCGCATTCCTCACGATTTATGGCGACGTGCCAATATCGGCAAGCGTCCATTAAATGCTTTGGCTCGGGCTGATGCCTTACAATCTATGGACCTAAAACGCCGTGAAGCTTTATGGGAGGTCAAAGCAATCAATGGCAATAAACCTCTCCCTCTCTTTGAAATAGCAGACGAACAGGAATATGGTGTAGAAGCTGCTGTTACCCTTCCAGAAATGACATTAGGAGAAGAAGTTGTTTCTGACTATTCCTTTACACGTTTATCATTAAAAGCACATCCCGTTGGCGTCATCCGCCCTTTCCTACCTACAACAACCAAAGCAAACGATCTTGTTCATATCAAGGATGGCTCCATGTTGACAACCATGGGGCTGGTGATCGTACGGCAACGCCCAGGTAGTGCTAAAGGTATCATCTTTCTAACTATTGAAGATGAAACAGGCACAGCTAATTTAATCGTCTGGCCTGATATGTTTGATAAATACAGAAAAGAAATTTTTACCTCTCGCTTCATTCGTGTGAAAGCTGAATTACAACGCGAGGGAATCGTAACTCATTTAGTCATCAAACATTTAGAAGATTTATCTCCTTATTTAGATGAACTTTCATCTGGTCGCTATGACAAAACGGAAGAAGATATGGAAAACCATCCAGAAGTTAAAATGCAACCTAGTAATCTAGGTAGACACCCCTGCAACATCGCCCAACAACTTTTCCCAAGCCGTGATTTTCATTAATAAATATAGGTAAAAATAATAAAGGGTTAGAGCGTTTCAGCATCTAACCCTTTATCAAAACTGGCGGAGAGACCGGGACTTGAACCCGGGCATGAGTATTACCCCATGACGGATTAGCAATCCGCTGCATTACCGCTCTGCCACCTCTCCTTAAAAGTGGATAGTGAAGTTTGACAACTTCATCTATCGGCGGGTGAGTAAGTACTAATCGTCGCGCTTATTGTCAATGCAAATAATCGCTACTTTTTACAATATTGTCATTTTTCCTAACTTTTTCAAAAAAAGCTTGGTTGCAAGCTCTTTCTCTGGTTAATGAAATCAGAATGTATTTTATCTTCCTATGCAGGAGAAACCAATGACGGCCTATATTATCGGTGAATTAAACGTCCATAATCCAGAACGCTATGCAGATTATACAGCCCATACACCAAAGACAATTGCAGATCATGGAGGAAAATTCATTATACGTGGCGGCAATCCAAAATCACTAGAAGGTGGAGACACAGCGCCAAGATTCGTCGTTGTGGAATTTCCGAGTATGGAAAAACTGATGGAATGGTATCATTCAGATGCGTATCAAGCGATCATTCCTATTCGTCAGGAAGCTGCAGAGGGTAGAATCGTCGCCGTTGAAGGTGCTGATACGATTCCCCTCACCTGATTGTAAACAAAAATGCTCTTGAAAACCTACTCCTCTATTATCCCGATTGCGCTGAGCAGTGCCCTTACCGCCATGGCAAACGGTTTTTTGGCAAGTTATCTTCCCTCACGCATGGGAATCAATGCCATTGATCCATCTCGCACCAGTGACTTTGTAGCAGCATTTGCAATCGGCATGTTATGTTCATGCCTGTTTTCAGCCCAAATCGTAAAACGGGTTGGTCATATCAGAGCCTTCTCAGTTTTTGCCTGTTTATCGGGCATCGGTGCCCTACTGCTTCCAACTTTAGAAAGTTATGCTGCCTGGATCGTCATCAGATTTATCAATGGATATTGTGGAAACTCAATTTTCCTTGTTGCGCAAGGATGGTTAAATGATCAAACAGAAAGCAAATATCGAGGCCAGATTTTAACCACCTTTTATATTATCTATTTGATTGGATTAGGTGGTGGCGCCTACTCGGTGACATTCTTTGACTTAGACAGTTTGCAACCCTTCATGTTTGCAACCGCATTATATATGCTATCCGTTTTCCCTGTTGCCCTCACAAAATTACCCGCCCCGCCACCACCGATGGTGACAAAAATTATGATTGGGCGTCTCTGGCAAATGTCACCTGTGGCTCTCATCGGGTGCTTTATCGGCGGGGCAACCGCCATGACCATGCAAGGGCTCGGCGCGGTCATCGGACAAAAGATTGGCTTGGACTACACACAAATTGGTTTCATGATGGCAATTGCACAAGCAGGCAACTTGATGCAATTTCCGCTCGGTTATCTTTCTGATAAAGTAGATCGGCGTTATGTTCTCTTCATTTGTGGTACAGGGTTAAGCATTTTTGGTTTTATTTTTGGCAATCTAGATGCAAATTCCTTCTTATTCTTAGTTATCACAATTGCTTTCTTCATCGGGTTGGGAGAAGCAACCCTAACCATTGCCCTTGCTAACGCCAATGACCGTGCTGATCCTGATGAATATACTTCAATAGCCGGGACCGCATCTCTATCTTGGTGTTTAGGGGCAATTCTAGGTCCAATCTTTGGCTCATTTACGATCGGCACAATGGGCCCTAAAGGGATTAGCCTGTTCTTTGTAATCATTTCTGCCTCCTTTACCATATTTACGCTTTGGCGTTGTTTAAAACGCGAAACTGTATCAGAAGAGGATCATGGTGATTTCTATGCTGCCCCAGCAGAAATTGCGACATCGGAAGTATATATGACCGAAGATTCTGAAGAGATTCAGGATGCAAAGAGTTAAAGTAAAAAGCATTACAAAAGAAAAAGGCGGTTGAGAGTTTCTCAACCGCCTTTAATCTACACTTTAGGCAGGGGACCTAAAGGCCATCACTTTTCTTAGCTAAGAAAAGGAGGACTTATTTGTTTTTACCGAATGCAATATTTGTAATATCGTTACGGTAAATACCAATGTCACGCAACTGTGCGTCTGTCAAAGCGTTCAATTCATTGTATGTGCGAGCTGCAACAACGGATTCTGCCAATTTATTAACAAGACGGCCAACGATGCCTGTTTTTTCAGAAGCAGCTTGACCCAAGTTTACGAATTCTGTGCTCAATGTAGCCATTGTCTTTGTCCTTCAAAAAAACGCCCATCTAAACTCTATGATGGACGTAATAAAAAATCTCTCTGTAGTTAATCAGACAGCAGGGCCGATAAGGGGGAGTGGGAGGAAGTTGGCCCCGCCGTCTTGATGATCAGAATTTATTCAATCTGAAAAAAAAATCACGCGCAATTACTGCATTTTTGCATTGCAAAAACTGCATAGCTTATTGCGA
>NZ_SMMC01000215.1:0-38547 GCF_009711445.1 Curvivirga aplysinae
GAACACCCACAAACTTTCCACAATTACTTGTGGATAACTTTTGGGGATAAATTACTTATATGAAGAGACAGAAAGTTTTTTCCATACTTAAGCGTGAAGTATGATAATTCCGTTTATATTTGACACTCTGAAAAACAGAGTTAAATTACTCTGAATTTCAGAGTAATTATTGATTGGCAGAAAAAATGAAAATTTTACACATCACAAATGGGGATGCAGCGGCAAACTTAATTAAGGAAAGTAACCTAAAAGGTGACGTTCTACCTTGGCGCGACCCGATGCATCATGGCCCTTTTCGAGGTAAATCTAACCTGACATCTACCAGTCAATTACGTGCAGAATATTTATCCGGCTTTGGACTCAATGCAGAAGATGTTGTCAGAGATTTTCAATTACGTGATGCTCATATACTTGCTGCTGATAAATATGAAGAAATCATTCTTTGGTTTGAACATGATCTACTAGATCAGTTACAAATACTTCAAATACTTGATCAATTACATCAAATACATATTGATCCATCCAAGTTATACATGATCTGCATCGATAAACATAAAGAGATCAGTCATTTCCGCGGATTAGGGCAACTAAATATTGATCAGATTTCCAACCTATCTTCCACGAAATCAAACATTACAAATATGGATTTAGATATTGCTTCAAAAGGATGGAAAGCTTTTACAAACAACCAACCAAATGAATTACTAAACTTTTCAAAGTCCGATCACGCTTCTTTCCCATTTTTAAAAGCTGCATTATTCCGACATTTTGAAGAATACCCGAACGCACAAACCGGTTTAACACGCACTGAATACCAAATCTTGAATCTAGTAAGAGAAGGCATAAACACACCTGTTGATATATTCCGTCAGAATATGGAGCTGGAAGAATGTCTATATATTGGGGATTGGTATAGCTATATATTAATCGAAAAATTATGTTCCGGCGAAACACCGTTATTAACAACTCAATCTGATGAGGCTTTTTGGTTTGCCCCTAAATACGAAACAGGCTCTACACCTTTTGAGGAACAAAAACTTCTCCTCACAGAATATGGCAATCAGGTTTTAGAGGGGGCAGCAACAGCATTTGACTTTCTGGATCGCGATGAATGGTTGGGTGGCGTCCAATTAAAATCAGGTCGCCCCTTATGGACATGGGATCAGCATAATCAAACATTTATCTTAAAGAATGTTTAGGCTATGTCCCGATATCCTAAACTGGACCCCATATTGCACCAACCTGTCCGAACACGTTTAGCCATATTACTCGTCATGGAGCCACGCAGCTTTAAACAGCTAAAGACATTATTGAATATTACAGATGGAAATCTTGATGCTCACCTGAAGAAACTTAGCAATGAAGGCTATCTACATAGTCAAATGATTACGGATGATGGGCGCCCCTATACTCTCTATCAGCTATCAGACAGTGGCCGTCGTGCGTTTAAAGACTATGAGAAAACTTTGAAGCTTTGGCTATCTAACCTTCAGGAAACCGATAATTCCTGAACATCAAATTTGAAACGCGGTTCTGAGATCATATCCTGCGCTTTAACAAGGACAATTTCTTCGCTTTTCATCGCTAATGTTTCATGCAGCAGGCTATAAACTGATGCCACCATCTGTGCCAATGCCTGATCCACTTTCTTACATTTTAAGTAATGCGCAAGATATAAGGCCGCAGATAAATCACCTGATCCGCTTGGTTGAATGTCAAAAGGCAGCTTGGGTGTTTGAACTTTAAAAACTTTATCCTTTGACACAGCAAGCATTGAGATCGTATCGGGATCATCCGTGGAGGTCTCAACACTTGTCACAATCACAACATCCGGCCCAACCTCTATCAACTTGCAGGTCGCAGATACAATATCAGATGTTGTTGTTAAGGAAGATCCGCTTAATGTTTCCAACTCAAAGTGATTGGGAATAAGAATATCGGCCTTTGGTAAAACCTCTCGACCAATGAAATCCGGGATATCAGGATGTACATAAATGTCTTTACCGCGATCTCCCATCACAGGGTCACAACAATATAGTGCAGAATTATTAGCTTCTTGAACTTGCTTTACAGCTGATAAAACAACCTCCCCTAGTTCCACAGAACCAAGATATCCTGAAAGAATAGCCTCACAGGATGAAAATACATTACGTTCCCCAATCCCTTGGATAACATCTGCAACATCTTGGGCGGGCAATACCGGCCCTTTTACTGTTGGGTAACCCGCATGATTTGAAAACAACACTGTATTTACAGGCCAGACTTCATAACCAAGGCGTTGTAGCGGAAAGACGGCTGCGGCATTTCCCACATGCCCATATGAAACATGACTTTGAATTGTAAGTATCGACATAAGGCGCAGCATAGCCAAAATCCAAGACCTGTCGATTCTTATTTCCATTCCTCAATCTTGTTACTGATTGAAATAAAAGAGTAACTTGCCAGATAATAAGGCAGGTTTATACTCTCACTTCTAAGTCTATATTTATGATGAGGCCACGTTATGTCCATTGATAATCGTCCACGCCGTTCCATGCTTTACATGCCGGGATCAAATGCCCGCGCACTTGATAAAGGACGCAGCCTGAAAGTTGATACGATTATCATGGATCTGGAAGATGCGGTCGCACCTGAAGCCAAAATGGAAGCACGTCAGGAAATTATAAATCATCTGAAAGAAGGTGGTTATGGCAATCGCGAAATTATCGTTCGGGTGAATGCTATTGATACTCCTTGGGGGGAAGAAGACTTGCGCATCATGGCCCATTCTGGTGCCCATGCGATCATGTTACCTAAAGTAAATACAGCAAAACGCGTTCAAAAATCGGTGGATATATTGGAACGGGCTGGTGCGCCAGATAATTTGAAAATCTGGTGTATGATGGAAACACCCAAAGGCATTCTAAACGCCAAGGATATTGCCAAATCCCATCCGCGCATGGCAGGCCTCTTATTAGGACTGGAAGATTTAGCAAAAGATTTACGGGTACAACCTGATGCGGATCGCAGCCAGCTGCAATTTTCCACGCAACGCTGCATCCTTGCTGCCCGTGCCTATGGCCTTGCAGTAATTGATGGGGTTTATACAGATGTGCATAATCTGGATGGATTGCGACAATCTTGCGAACAAGCCTTAGCTATGGGTTTTGATGGCAAAAGCCTGATCCATCCTAAAAATCTGGATATCGCAAATGAAGTCTTTGCCCCAAGTGAGGAAGAAGTTGCTCACGCAAAAGAGGTGATTGAAGCTTTCAATGCCGCCAAAGCAGAGAAGAAAGCAGTTGCTTTGCTGAATGGAAAATTAATCGAAGGCCTTCATGCAAAAGAGGCCCAGCGCATACTGGACCTCTATCAAGCAATTCAAGAATTAGATGAGGAATAATATTTAGGCCGCAGCCTGCGACGTAAGCTGCAAGAAGATATCTTCCAAATCCGTTTCTTCGGTGGATACATCGACGATAGAGAGACTAGCACCAGTTGTGGCGGTGATGATATCACCCGCGGTAACCTCGGAAGGTTTATAGCTGATGGTGATATAGGTGAGGCCATCGCTTTCTTTTTTCAAGCTTGGCTTGAATTTCGCCAAAGCTTCTGGTGCTTCCGATAAATCTTCACGTACGGATAGTTTTAATGTTTTCGCATCCAAACGACCTAAAAGCTTTTTCTTATCATCATGGGCAACCACAGTGCCGTGATTGATGATGGCAATTTCGTCACAAAGTTCTTCGGCTTCTTCCAGATAATGGGTGGTCAAAAGGATCGTGGTGCCACGCTTGTTAAGTTCCACCACATTTTCCCAAAGCTGTTGACGCAATTCAATATCCACACCTGCGGTTGGTTCATCCAAAACCAGAATGGGCGGATTATGGACCATCGCTTTACCAATCAACATACGGCGACGCATCCCACCTGACAGTGTACGGGCATAGGCATCGCGTTTATCCCAAAGGCCAACGGATTTCAAAATTTCTTCGGTGCGGCGATCTTTTTTACGCACCCCATACATGCCCGCATGAATATTCATTAACTCTTCTGGTGTGAAGAAAGGATCGATATTTAACTCTTGCGGCACAATACCAATAGATGCTTTTGCGTTACGAGGATGTTCATCAATATCCGTACCCCAAATCTCAACACTGCCCGTTGTTTTTAAAACCAGACCTGCCATGATATTAATCATGGTGGACTTGCCTGCGCCATTTGGGCCAAGTAATCCAAATAGGCTCCCTCTTGGAATTGCCAAATCAACATTATCCAGCGCCAGTTTGCCCGGTGCTTTACCTTGCGGCTTATATTTCTTGGTCAGACCTTTAATGTTGATCGCATATTCCGGTGTCGGAATTGCAGCACCTTTTGAAATGGCTGAACTGCCCATTGAATTATTTCCTTAACTTTCCGTATTTCAAACCCGCTTCGCCCCCGATATTTGCTATCTATTTATTCAGACATTAGATAAAATTTGGGCTGACATTATTGATTTATGGAGTTATGTATATTTTTACAAGCTGTCTTGCGAAGAAAAGCTCTCTAAAGACTTATTCTTATCAAGAAACAGATCAGGATTAAACCATAGTTTAAAGAACTAATAAACGGGGAGTTTCCTCCATGCAGGCACCAGATATTAATCAACCGGAAACAGTTGAAGTTGAAAGTCTAAAAGTTTCCTGTGACGGTGGTGGGGGCGCATTGGGCCATCCAAAAGTTTATCTAACCATCACACAAGATAAAGAGAACTTTGTTGACTGCCCTTATTGCGACAAACGTTTTGTGCTGAAAGAAGGCGCAAAAGTTGGTGGTCACCACTAAGTTTTATCTAGGCTAAGTATAGCTTCTCAGATAAATTAAGTTTCGATTTCGGGGTGGGTTTAACTCGCCCCGAATCTGTTTAGACTATCTCCAAATTTAACGATAAATCTGCTGTATCTATTTCAGCCAGTATAAGGGAAATTCCATGTCCGATACCAATGCCGATAGCAATAAACCAAGACATGTCTATCTGATTGATGGATCGGGCTATATTTTCCGTGCTTATTTTGGTTTACCACCCATGAGTAAAGCGGATGGCACACCAACCAATGCTGTATTTGGTTTTTCCACCATGATCCATAAATTGGTGGAAGATACTGATGCAGATTATGTCGGGGTTATGTTTGATCGCGCGCGCGCGGGTTTCCGTTCAGAAATTTATCCTGACTATAAAGCACATCGTCCAGAAGCCCCGGATGACCTGAAACCGCAATTCCCTCTAATTCGTGAAGCCGCCGAAGCCTTTAATCTGCCCGCTGTTGATATGGAAGGTTTTGAGGCCGACGATCTGATCGCAACCTATGCCCGCCAAGCACGTGACCTTGGGGCAGAAGTCACCATTGTCTCATCCGATAAAGATTTGATGCAATTGGTGGGTGATGGGATTTCCATGTGGGATCCAATGAAAAATATCAAGATTGGCCCGGAACAAGTGGTAGAGAAATTTGGTGTTGGACCAGAGCGCGTCGTAGATGTGCAAGCACTGGCAGGGGATAGTGCCGATAACGTACCGGGTGTTGCAGGTATTGGTATCAAAACTGCGGCGCAATTAATTGATGAATATGGTGATCTGGAAAGCCTGCTAGATCGTGCTGAGGAAATCAAACAGCCAAAGCGCCGTGAAAAACTGATGGAACAGGCCGATCTTGCGCGTATCTCTAAGGAATTGGTGACATTAAAACAAGATGTGGATGTAGAAGTCCCTCTATCTGAGTTGAAACGCCGTCCATTAGATGAAGACAAGCTTCTTGATTTCTTACGTGAGATGGAATTCAAACGTTTGATTTCCAAATTTGAAAGCCATGATCATGGCAAGTTCAATGAAGTAAAGAAAGCGGAAATCAAAGCAGAATACAGCTTGGTCCAAGATGAAGAAACGCTTCAAAAATGGATTGATGAAGCCTATTCCGTTGGACATGTAGCGGTTGACACAGAAACCACCAGTGTTAATCAAAATATCGCTGAACTGGTTGGTATTTCTCTCTGTTCAATCGCAGGTAAAGCTTGTTATATCCCAGTGGATCATAAGGCAAAAGTAGTTCAGGGGGATTTACTTGGTGGTGGATCAGAAGAAGAAGAAGCCCCCAAACAAATTAATAAAGCCCGTGCACTTGAGATGTTAAAGCCACTTCTGGAAGATATTGGTGTTCTTAAAATTGGTCAAAATATCAAATATGATATGACCATTTTCGCCCGCAATGGGGTGAATGTCTCCCCCGTTGATGACACAATGTTATTAAGTTTTGTGCTTGAAGGCGGATTACATGGCCATGGTATGGATGAATTGGCCGAACTTCACCTAGGTGTAAAACCAATTAAATTTGAAGAAGTCGCAGGTAAAGGCAAACAACAGGTTACCTTTGACTATGTGGAGTTAGATAAAGCACGCGACTATGCCGCAGAAGATGCAGATGTAACCTTACGTTTATGGGAAATACTCAAACCGCGATTGCTGCAGGAAAAACTGACAACGCTTTATGAGACAATTGAACGCCCCTTAACCAAAATCCTTTCTGATATGGAACAAGAAGGCGTGTTGGTTGATCCGGCCCGTCTCACCCAGCTTTCAGCTGATTTTGCGGATCGTATTGCGGAATTGGAAAAAGAAATCCATGAATTGGCTGGACAAGAATTTAATATCGGCTCCCCCAAACAAATGGGTGAAATCCTGTTTGAAAAATTAGAACTTTCGGGTGGCAAGAAAACCAAGACCGGTAGTTATTCTACCAGCGCCGACGTATTAGAAAGCTTGGCGCATGAACATGCAATCGTTGCTAAAATCCTAGAATGGCGCGGATTAAGCAAACTGCGTTCCACCTATACCGAAGCTTTACTGCGTGAGATTAACCCGACCAGTAAACGTGTTCATACATCCTATATGATGACCGGGGCGCAAACTGGTCGTTTAAGTTCAACTGATCCGAATTTACAAAATATCCCTGTGCGTACCGAAGAAGGCCGTAAAATCCGTGAAGCCTTTATTGCAAAACCGGGCAACAAATTACTCGCGCTTGATTATAGCCAAATTGAACTTCGTTTAATTGCAGAAATTGCAGGCCTTGAAACCATGCAAGCTGCTTTCCGTGATGGTATCGACATTCACGCCATGACAGCATCAGAGGTCTTTGGCGTTCCTGTTGAAGGTATGGACCCAATGATGCGCCGAAACGCCAAAGCCATTAACTTTGGTATTATCTATGGTGTCTCCGCCTTTGGTCTTGCGAACCAACTGGATGTTAGTCGTACGGAAGCCAAACAATTTATTGATAGCTATTTTGAACGTTTCCCGGGTATTCGTAAATTTATGGATAAAACCATCGAAGACTGTCGTTCAAATGGTTATGTAGAAACTATTTTTGGTCGTCGTATCCATATCAACAGTATCAACGATAAAAACCCAATGCGCCGCAATCATGGTGAGCGTCAGGCAATTAACGCCCCTATCCAGGGATCTGCAGCGGATGTCATCAAACGGGCTATGATCCGAATTCCGGGTATTTTGAAAACAAACGGGCATGATGATGTGAAGATGCTGTTGCAAGTGCATGACGAATTGATCTTTGAATGCCCCGAAGCAAAAGCAAAAGAGGTTGCAACCCTCCTGAAATCCACGATGGAAAAAGCGGCAGAACCTGCGTTGAGCTTAAGTTTACCACTTGTTGTAGATGCAGGTATTGCTGATAACTGGCGGGAGGCACATTAGAATGAGCTTCCAGAAAGCTGTTATTGATCTTTATTCAAATGCGCGTCCTCAACATCAGGAACTGGATATACACTTTGCCAATTATCTAGAAGGTTTAAAAACCGAAGGACAATTGGTTGAAAGCTACAAACAGCAATCCCATGATCTTCAAACCATGTTTGGGGAATTCTTACGTAAAGAAACATTGCCTCAGCATAACGCTTTAAAAGCGGCTTTATTGGAACTTGAAAATAAAATCAGATGGTATGATTTCAGTGATCTGGATAAACGTTTCCCAGATTACAGTAACCATATTACCTTCGCCCAAATCTTAGGACCTGTTGGCGGTTTTGGCGATGCCATGCATGAACATCCAAGCATCAATGCCGGGATATTTATTCAAGCACCCGGCTATTATTATGCGCCACATTTCCACGATAGCGTAGAATTGTATCATGTCTTACATGGAACTGCCTATTGGAAACGTGGAGATGAAGATTGGATGCCGCGTAAGCCGGGTGAGTTCATTTTACATGATCGTGAACAAGTGCATGCGATGCGAACGGGAGATGATCCAATCATTGCGCTTTGGGCATGGTATGGGGGACCAAATGCACCTGTTCTCTTCACAGAAACCGATTTTCACGGAAACCCACAATAATTTCTAACTCTAAAGCTTCTCACATTCTGGTGAAATACGCGGACCATGCAGCCAACTGGTCCAAGCACGTCTTGGATGGATCAAAAATCTATAGCCCGTTATATCACTAAGTGACTTAATCTGTATATCTACCCCCTCCTTATCTTCATCTGAAGCGATATTAAAGTCACGGCTGTCAATTTGTGCGCCCAACTTCAAGTCGTCTGAAACTTCGCTATCAAGGACTATCATCTCAATTGAGGCAATATCAGCATATCCAAACTGACTATGCCCAAATTTACCCGCAATCATTGGGATATTTTTCACAGCACATTCTGTACCGTTATTATCAGTGGTTATGTATACGCCTTCTGCCTTTAACCCTTGTAATTTATTCAATGCACCGATGGAAGGTTTGGAAAAATAAAGAACACCATATGCGCCAGCGGGGATTTCTGAGGCCTTTGATTTTAAATTCATATTTTTTGTTAAAGCTGGTGCTGAATGATCCTCAAATCCTTTTAACAAATTATATGAGGAATAAGGCGAAGGCAGGTTCATCGCATAGATCAATGGGGTCAATCCAATTAGACAAAAAATGGCGAAGGTAGCGATGATGCCGATAGGAAGTTGACCTGATTTCTGATTTTTTTCAGCTGTTCGTTGACATAAAAAATAAACCAGCAAGATGATACCTGCTGGAATCAGGATTATCATCATCCACCAACCCGTTCGACCAGTATCATGTAGGCGTCGACCAGTCATGGATAGGAAGGGAAGTAGGCTTATAGCACCATATCCAGCTTCCAACCACGCAAAGCCAGCGACATTTATATCCAACAAAATTAATACAAATGATACAGCAGCATTAACGAGAAAAAATCGCCAATAAAGAACACGGGATACGCATCCATCAAATTGCAAACAAGTTTTCCACGCATAAATAAATTCTTGCATTTTCTTACTCCTATCTCAGAATTTTCCCAAGATTAGAAGTAGTTGCAGGAATTGGCGTCCTAGATCACGATTTAGGACGTCCTAAATATTGATTTAGAACGAGAAGCGGATAAGATCGATCCAACTTTATAACATTGGAATTTATTATGTTGGCCATACCTGTGCCATTCGTGGCTTCTATTTTATACATTATGTTAGCTGTTATTGTCTTAATCTTAAGACCAGATCAAAAACGTATGGCTATTGGGTTTTTATGCCTTTGTGCAATGATGACAACAATTGTGGGTATAAGATGGAGCTTTGACAGTTATATTCTACAATTCATCCAACCTGTACTTGCAGCCAGTATACCGATTTCGGCATGGTACTATTTCTCTCAAGCAGAGAAAGAAAAAACACTCTCTAAATTACATTTTTTACCATTAGTCATCATTGCTTTTGCTTCAGTCACAAGCCTCTATTGGCTACCACCATTTGATTTTGCTTTATCATTTTTGTATCTAGGCTATGGCAGTGCTCTAATTTATTCGTCATTACGAACAAAGCATATCCCTGAAAATGTGCGTTTAACGGATTTGGGCTGGGCGAAAAACTCAAAAAGAATCGCTGGATTTATGCTGATTTTTTCTGCGGGAATCGATTTAGCAATCGCGATAGATTTCTCAATAAACAGTGGCAAATCTGTTCCATACATTCTTTCAATAGGACATATCATTCTTCTGCCGTGCCTCGCTTTAAATGTGATCTTAATTTGTCATGCGACACAAAGACCACGTGACAAAAAGCAAAACCTAGAAATATCGCCTGACAAAGACGAAATATCTGACAAAGAAATACAGGAAGTTATTTCAAAATTTATTAGCTTGATGGAAGATAAAAAGGTTTATCTCGATCCAGATCTAACTTTAGGCCGTTTATCCAGAAAACTCGGCATCCCCACACGTGATTTATCAAATGCAATCAACCAATTTTATGGGCAGAATATTTCCAAAGTTGTTAATGAATATCGTATTAAAGATGCAATGAATCTTCTAACATCAGCCGATCAATCTGTGACTTCAATTTTTCTTCAAGTTGGCTTTAATACCAAGTCAAATTTTAACAGGGAATTTCAAAGAATTACCGGATCTACCCCAAGCGATTTCAGACAGAATCAAACAAACCCAGCTAGTTGAGGGGCGTTATCATAACTAAAGTCGAGTGCACATGTTTCATCGATAACAGTCCCAACTTCATTGAAACAGGCTTCTGGCCAATAGCGCATCGCGGTTAAACTTGGTGCAATACGAATTTGGGTTATACTTTTTGTATGCGCATTTCCACGACGCATCAAAATAGATCGTCCCGGATCATTTGCATCTTGAGAGAGATGTAAGGAGGACATTACGACTGCGGGCATATGTGGGTAGCCAAGATATTCGTCCTGATAAGCTTTAAATAGAGCAGAGCGATATTCAATAATTTCAGCTAACCGCTCACCAGAAGATGTTAGGAAGAATCCCTCACCCAAAGAAATCTGCTTTGAGAATACGTCCTCTCCATTCCATGTAAAGTGGAATAGCTGACCATCTTTATAAACCACAAGATCAAACGGGTTAAAGTCGCCATATTCAAGTGACTCGAAATAACTAGCGACATCTTGCAACGTTTTTTTCTTTAAAATTTCCGGTAATAAAATACCCCGGGATTTTGCCACATCTGCACGATGACGACCTTGATAATGGTTAAGTAATCCTGCAGCCATCCCATCTTCATTCATACCAATCCAAGTCCCATTTGAGACCAGATCAACCGGATAGCATAAACTGTGATCAACTTGTAATCGATTAGCCTCATCACGAAAGCGGCCTTCGTCACGATTCATGGTTAAGACAGCCCCATTCAGGGTTGGTAAGATGGTCAAAGTACACATATTAACTAGCAGCTCTTAAGAATGTTGCAGTTGCAGGCGCAAGGACAATAGAGGCTGGTAACGTAACATTCCGGGTCTTAGCAAGCAAACTAATGTATGCTGTATGATGAATTGTATGGTTGATAAGGTATAGTATTTCTCGAGATATATTCGACTTAAAACTACTAGTTTGGCACGCTGAAACATCAACCTCCGAAATCACTTCAAGATCTTGCTCTCTAAAAGGAATCTGTTGGATATTGATGTAAAGCCCCTCTAGCATCTCACGGGCTGACGCAACATTTTCTTCGCAACTATGGCCACGACGACGGAGGTTATAATCAAGAACACCACTTTCAACAGCAAGTATAAAAGCTTGAAGATGATCTGCGATATGACGAATATGTCTTCCAATACCAACTTCTACATATAGTTCTTGTTGATGATCCTGCTCTAACCCCTCCACAATTGAAATAATATCCAGAACTTGCTCCAGACATTTCAATAATGCGTCTTTTTGCATAGATGTGTCTCCGCCTAAAAAGTAATATTTATTTAGGAAGAGTATAGAGATGCTTCACTGGAAAAAGGCATAAACTCTGCCTCAACTTATTGTGAGGAAAGCAAATTAACTACTTGCGGACCATTTTGAATTTGTTGGGAGTTTTTCTGTATCAGAAGGAACAGGAAGAACAGCCTCACTGATTTCAGTTTTTAATTCAGATCGTAAAGATTGAACTTCTTTATCTAAGGCGTTGGCTTTTTTACGCGTATCACGCGCTTCTTTGCGTTTATTCTGCCCGGCAACCCAACTTGCAAAACCGCCAGCTAAAAACCCTATTAACATCATTATAAAGCCGAATAACACCAACGGCATTTCAATAGAAAACGGAAACGGCCAAAGCGTCAGTTCTGTCGCTCCGCGATTCGAAACCGCGAAGGATATTGCGATCAAAACCAATGGAAACAATAGAATCCAATTGATGATACGCATATACAGACATCCTTATGAAATATATTGAAAAACTAGGAAAGCTTCTTCCCCGACGAAAGAAGCTTATCACAGGATATAGAACAGGAAAATCTTTAAGTTATTCTTCATCGCCATTTAGGCGTTCACGTAACAGCTTACCTGTCTTAAAGAATGGAACCGCTTTTGCGTCAACGCTTACAGATTCGCCTGTACGTGGATTACGACCAACACGTGCTTCGCGATGTTTTACGGAAAAAGCACCAAATCCGCGTAACTCAACACGGTCGCCCTGACATAAGGCATCGGTAATTTCATCAAAGATGGTGGTTACAATGCGCTCAACATCGCGATGATACAAATGCGGATTTTGTTGAGCAATACGAGCGATCAATTCTGAACGTGTCATGTCGGGCTCCAGTTGTATAATCCCATGTCAAAGGTGCATTGAGTGCAACGAATAATTTGCCTTCGACCCTGCTTCAAACGATTTTTTAATTATGCCTTTAGCTCTATGGCACTGAAAAATCATCATAACTTTTAAAAGCTTAGCCAAAACAACCGCTTCAGGTCAAGTAGAGTCTGCGTAATTTCATGAAATATATCAGATTCCACGTATAAAACCGCAAGAAATCGAACGAATATGTTAATTCGCGCATGAGTGTTACTTCACCTCTCAGTTTAGAATGCGAATAATTTTCTTCTTGAGCTCATTTTCAATTTTCTGTAAGTAAACTCTACGGTTCTCAATGAAGAAGACTGAATTGAGATTAAAAGGGAATACGGTGCGGTGTATTCATCAGAAGCCAAAGCCGAAGCTGCCCTCGCAACTGTAAGCAGAAAGTGAACCCTATAAACCACTGATCTATTTGATTGGGAAGGATGGGTAAATGTCAGATCTGTCAGCCAGGAGACCTGCCGCATATATATAACTTAATCCGGACGAGGTGTGCCGGGGAGGTCAATAAATGCGTTTCCTGCTGTTACAGGCTAAGCATCAAAAACCCCATATATGTTTGGGAAATGATGTTAGCCTTGTTAAAAATTCCCATAAACTAAAGGGACTATCTGTGCGCGTCACATTGAAACCATATGTGGTGCTTCAATGATCATTTCCGTTTGCTCACATTGTAAATCCAAAAAATCGGAAAATTTAAGTCAGGCCCAACTCGTTGAATGCCTAAAAGCAGGTTTGGATAATAATATCAAAATACAGCAAGTTAAATGCTTGGCTGCATGTGAACACGCAATTTCTGTTGGCATCACGGATACTGGAAAAGCGAGCTATCTATTCGGGCATATCTCTTCAAATGATGATGTTAGGGCTCTAATCGAGTTCACTATGCAATACAAAAATCGGCTGAATGGTTGGACAAATGCATCAGAACGTCCAAAGGCTCTATATAAAAAGACAATTGCTCGAATTCCTACCAGCCTGTTTGAACCGCAATAAAAAGATCATAAATCATGAAACCGCAAATGACTTTACTTTCCTGTAGCAAGCTTGTTTTCAAAGATTCAAAAGATCAAATACTTCTGGATCATGTCTCCTTAGAAGTTCAAGCAGGAGAAAAAGTTGCCATCGTCGGGCCTAATGGTGCAGGCAAGTCAATCTTGCAAAAACATTTATCCGGCCGATTAAATCCGGCTATGGGTGAAATAAAACTACATGATAAGTCCTTGTCCGCCATCCCACCTCTTAAGCGCGCGCAGTTAATGGCGGTCATGGCACAATCTGAGCAAATCGAACCTCTACTATCTGTAGCAGAATATGTGTCTCTGGGTCGTATTCCTCATCAACATTCTTCAAAAGCTAAGGAAGACAACAAACAGATTGATAGAGCGATTAAAATTTGCGGTCTAGAAAAGTTTAAAGATCAAACAATTCAAACATTATCTGGCGGGGAGCGACAACGTACGTCCCTAGCACGTGCAATTGCGCAATCACCTGAACTGTTGTTGTTAGATGAACCCACTAATCATCTTGATTTACGTGCTAGAGCAGACATCCTTAAATTGGTCAAAGGCTTACCTTCAACGGTTATTGCCGTCTTGCATGACTTGTCTCTTGTGCATGATTTTGCGGATCGTGTGATTGTCGTTCGACAAGGAAAAATTATATCTGATGGACCGCCCTCAGAAAGCTTATCCCCCGCCATTGTGCGGGATGTATTTGGAATGGAAACTCTTGATGTCCTCCATCCTGTTACCGGAAAGCCTCTCCGGGTTTATGAGGCTCCTCACCTAGAAACAAATATACAAACTGAAAAGGAATTTACATATGCGTAAATCTTTTGCTCTTTCTGCATTATTTGCAGCACCTCTGCTCATTGGTGCTCAAGTCGCTATGGCTGATACTGTTACAGTTGATAGTTGCGGCCGCGACGTAACCTTTAACACTTCACCAAGTAAAGTCATCGTTCATGACTTGAATATGAATGAGATGGCAATGGCTCTTAATCTACAAGACAAAATGGTTGGTGTAACAGGCGTAACTGGCTGGTACAAAACTGAAGGTCCCGCCCTTCTTGAAAAATTAGGTGGCGTTCCTGAACTTGCCCCTAAATACCCTTCATTGGAAAACTTATTGGCGGCTGAACCTGATTTGTTTATTGCAGGTTGGTATTATGGCATGAAACCAGGTGGTGAAGTAACACCTGATATTCTGGAACAGCATGGCATTAAAACATTAGAACTCACAGAAAGCTGTGTTCACTTAGACAAAAACAAAAAAGCTGCATCTATGGATTTGTTATTTGATGACATGCTACGCCTTGGCAAAGTTTTTGACAAAGAACAAGAAGCTGACACTTTAGTTGATGGTTGGAAAAAAGAACTCTCAAGTATCAAAGAAGCTGTTGGGGAAAATGCTGGTACGCGTGTATTCCTATATGACAGCGGCGATGAAAAACCGTTTACCGCAGGTAAATACGCAATCCCGACAGCAATGATCGAAGCTGCAGGTGGTAAAAACATTTTAGACGATATGGACACTAGCTGGGGCCGTGCAAACTGGGAAACCGTTGCTTCCAGAAACCCAGAATTCCTAGTTTTGTTAGACTATAGCCAAGATGGTAGTGGTGCTGCTGGTTTGATGGACTTCTTAAAATCCCATCCAGTCATGAGTGAAACAGATGCCGTTAAAAACGGACGTTTCGTGGCGCTTCGTTATGCTGAATTAACACCAGGACCTGCAAACATTGAAGCTATTCGCAAAATCGCTGCTGCGATGAATCCTGAAAGCTTCTAATGGTTATTCGCAGATTTCCATTTGCATTGGTATGTGTTGCGGCCGGGCTCGTCCTGGCCGTCGCCATGCCATATGGGATTGCGACTGGCAGCACAGCAATTACCTTTGAAACCGTTATTGCCGCTTTTTTAGGACCTGATCTCGCGACCTCATTCGGCTTAGAGCCAGCCAATAAACCAATGACAAAGATCATTCTGGATTTAAGGCTACCTCGCATGATACTTGCAGCACTTGTTGGTGGTGGTCTCGCTGTTGTTGGTGGGCTTCTACAAACAGCCACACGGAACGACCTTGCAGATCCATTCCTATTCGGTCTTTCTTCTGGCGCTGCGGCTGGTGCCGTATTTGTTATTACGGTAACAGGCGATTTTCTGGGCATTTGGACCCTTCCCATTGCTGCCTTCCTCGGTGGATTACTTTCAGCTTCTGTTGTGTTAATACTTGTCACCAGAACCATACATACCGGACCAGAACGATTGATCCTTGCTGGTCTTGCTGTTTCCTTTCTATTTACGGCGATTACAAACTATTTGGTCTTTGCAGGTGATCAACGTGCTGCCCATTCCGTAGTCTTTTGGTCTCTTGGCGGTCTAGGCCTTGCACGTTGGGAAACAATTGGCTTTGCCATAGCTAGTTTTAGTTTATTAATGTCTTTCTTTGCTTTTAGAAGACGCCCTTTGGACGCCCTACTTGCGGGCGATGATACAGCTCACAGTCTTGGGGCTGATCCTAAAGAAATACGGGTCGAAATCTTTGTCGTCTGCGCAATCAGCACTGGCCTGTTTGTGGCTCTTGTCGGCGTCATCGGCTTTGTTGGGCTTATGATCCCGCATCTCGCACGTGCCGTTGTCGGCCCACTTCACGGGGCAATGTTGATAGTTTGTGCTTTGTTTGGCGCTGCCTTAGTTGTGTTAAGCGATATCGTTAGTCGCCTACTTCTTGCCCCACAGGAATTGCCAATCGGTGTTGTCACCGCTGCATTAGGTGCAATCTTTGTCATATTTTTAGTGACGAAAAGGCGCGTTCATTAATAGCTAAACTTTATCAAATTAACTTCTGTTACATAAAATAATTGTATATCCATATTTTGGCTTATTAAAAGAAAGGGCCGCAAATGCGGCCCATCTTTAGTAACAATTAAAATTTAATGCATGGAAGCAATGCGATATTTTTGGGTCGTGTCTCGTCTCCAACCTTGGGCGTCCCATGTCCATTTGTTGTTAAATTAGTTACGACACCACTTCTAGCTCCAGCATAATTCCATTTAGAATTAACATTCCCGTTATTGCCTAGACTTGGGCTCTCGGTACCACTACCACCACGAATAGTATGCCCATGCCCTTGAAGCTGATCATCCTGTAAACTTCCAAATTGGCGGCCAATATCGATGGTGCCTGTATCATCCCATCCACGAACAAATCGACCACGTAAATCCGGTAAATTAAAAGTCGTGCTACCGTCACCTGCACCGTAAAGATCACCGATAGCATCAAACAAATCACTATATGTTTCGCGAGAAACCTCCGATCCGTCACAATATAAGTACGCATTTGGCGGTGTCCCCATAGCAGACCATAAGATTGTGCCCGCCGGCACGATAGTATTTTCAAGAGTGGATGCTAAACAATTAATCGCATGATCGATATAGGTTTTATCCACCAATTCAATATCAACTATGTTCCCAGGGTTTGTATCACAATTCAGGTTGGTTGTTGTCATATATTTCTCCATCTATTTTTCGATTTAGCGCGCAAATCGTTTCAATCAACGCAATCATAAAATAGAACAAAAGCAGAACAATGTCAATAAATAAAAGAAAGGGCCATCCCAATGGGACGGCCCTAAACTTTTGATCTTCGGTTTGAAGAAAATCGTTAGCGATTATTCACCAGATTTTTCTTTCAACGCTTTACCCAAGATGTCGCCCAAGGACGCACCAGAGTCGGAAGAACCGAAGTTAGCCATAGCTTCTTTTTCTACGTCAGACTCATGCGCCTTAATAGAGAGTGTCAACTTACGGCTAGATTTATCAACAGCTGTTACTTTCGCATCAACTTTTTCACCTTCTGCAAAGCGATCTGGACGTTGTTCGCCACGATCACGGCTTAGGTCAGCTTTACGGATAAAGCCTGGAGCTCCTTCACCAGCTTCAACTTCGATGCCAGCTTCTGTTACTTTAACAACTGTACATGTAACAACGTCACCACGTTTGATGTCACCCAACGCGTCTTCGAATGGATCACCAGCTAGTTGCTTGATGCCCAAAGAGATGCGTTCTTTGTCTGTATCAACATCCAATACTTTCGCTTTAACAACGTCACCTTTGTTGTAACCAGCCAAAGCGTCTTCAGCAGACTGATCCCAAGATAGGTCAGACATGTGAACCATGCCGTCGATGTCGTCTGTCAAACCAATGAACAAACCGAATTCTGTGATGTTTTTGATTTCGCCTTCAACTTCGGAACCAACTGGGTATTTATCCAAGAATGTATCCCATGGGTTGTCCATGCATTGCTTGATACCTAGGGAGATACGACGTTTGGAAGCATCCACGTCCAGAACCATAACTTCCACTTCTTGAGATGTGGAAACGATTTTGCCTGGATGTACGTTTTTCTTTGTCCAAGACATTTCGGAAACGTGTACCAAACCTTCGATACCGGATTCCAATTCAACGAATGCACCATAGTCAGTGATGTTTGTAACAGCACCTTTGAAACGACCGTTCAATGGGTATTTAGCATCTACGCCTTCCCATGGATCAGCTTCAAGTTGTTTCATGCCCAAGGAGATACGTTGTGTCTCAGCGTTGAAGCGGATTACTTGAACTTTAACAGTCTCACCGATTGTCAAAGCTTCAGATGGGTGGTTGATACGACGCCAAGAGATGTCTGTAACGTGCAACAAGCCGTCTACGCCGCCAAGGTCAACGAAAGCACCGTAATCTGTGATGTTCTTAACAACACCCTCAAGTGTTTCACCTTCTTTAAGGTTTTTCATCAATTCCGCATGTTGTTCTGCACGGGACTCTTCCAATACAGCGCGACGGGAAACAACGATGTTGCCACGTGTACGGTCCATTTTCAGGATTTGGAATGGTTGTGCGTTACCCATCAACGGTGTGATGTCACGTACTGGACGGATGTCAACTTGGCTACCTGGCAAGAATGCAACAGCGCCGTTAAGATCAACTGTGAAGCCACCTTTAACGCGACCAAAGATAACACCTTGTACGCGTTCGTTGTTGTTGAACTGAACTTCAAGAGCAGTCCAAGCTTCTTCACGTTTCGCTTTGTCACGAGAAAGAACGGATTCACCGTTTTTGTCTTCCATGCGCTCAACGTATACTTCAACAGTGTCGCCAACATTTACATTCGCAGGTTCACCAGCAGCTGGTGCGAATTCTTTAAGTGCAACGCGGCCTTCAGATTTCAAACCAACATCGATCAATACCATGTCGTTGGATAAGGATACAACTGTACCTTCTACAACTGTACCTTCTAGGCTATCGCGTTCGCCGAGGCTTTCCTCAAGCAGTGCAGCAAAACTTTCTGCAGTCATTTTCAAAGTTTCCTTCTAATTTTAAAACTATTCTGGCCGTATGGTTGGTTCCAACGGTCTCACCTCAAGGTTAAAAAATGATGCTTGTCGTGAGGCTCGGTCAAACATCGATTAACAGATAAAAATTTTAGTTCGTTCGTTAAGCCTGTTAACTTAACTATTTGAAATTAAAACAGCATTTAAAGCGGCCTCAAAAGCCTCATCGATTGATAAATCAGATGTGTCGATAATTTCTGCATCATCAGCGGGCTTCAAAGGGGCCACGGCCCGATTGCTGTCACGCTGATCTCTTTCTTTCAAATCTTCTAAAACGCGCGCATATATAGAGCTTTCGCCCCGTTGAATCAACTCTTTATGTCGTCTTTCAGCACGAATTTCTACAGAAGCTGTCATGTAAATCTTGGAATCTGCATACGGACAGACTACTGTACCGATATCACGACCATCCAAAATCGCCCCATCTTTACCCACTGGCGGGTTGCTGGCAAAGTTCTTTTGGAAGGCTAAAAGAGCTGCCCGTACTTCTGGCATTGCGGCCACTTTAGACGCGGCCTGTGCAGCTTGATCAGACTTCAATGCATCATCATCTAGCTGTGTATAATTCAAGCTATTCGCTGCATCAAGCGCGGCATCAGGATCTTCAGCATCACCACCAAAGCGCACCACATTATAGCCAACAGCACGATAAAGCTTACCCGTATCCAAATAGGCATAATTCAGATGTTCTGCCAGTTTCTTGGCAATAGTCCCCTTACCGCTTGCCGCGGTGCCGTCTACAGCAATGATTTTACCCATTGGTATTCTTCCTACGTCTTTTAAAATTTATGCGTCTTCGATTTTCGCGCCAAGGCCTGTCATAAGATCACGGAAAATTGGGAAACTTGTTTCAATTGGAGAACCATCTTCTACGGTCACAGGTTGCTCCGAAACCAATCCCATAATCAAAAAAGACATCGCCATGCGATGATCGTGGAAACATTCCACCATGCCACCACCAGGAATCTTGCCCCCTGTACCATGGACAACCATCCAATCCTCACCTTCTTCGACTTCAACGCCATTGGCACGAAGCCCTGCCACAACAGCAGAAAGACGATCTGATTCTTTCACACGTAATTCTTCTACGCCGCGCATTTCTGTTTTACCTTCCGCAAAAGCGGCTGCCACAGCCAACACTGGATATTCATCAATCATGCTTGGGGCGCGTTCCGGCGGCACAACAATACCTTTCAGGTTTGAACTGCGTACAGTGATATCGCCGACAGGTTCCCCACCTGCAATACGTTCATTTTCAATGATCACTTCACCGCCCATTTCCCGCAAGGTGGTAAAGAGACCTGTACGGGTTTCATTCAAGCCGATATTCGGCATCTGGATTTCAGACCCTTCGGTCAACAAAGCCGCCACCATCGGGAAAGCGGAACTACTTGGATCAGATGGTACAATTAGGTCAGCAGCAGTTAATTCAGGTTGGCCTGTAACAGTAATACGATTACCGCCATTCTCCATAGGCTCAACTGCGATTTCACCACCGAAATGAGTTAACATACGTTCTGTATGATCACGGGTTGGTTTATTTTCGATAACTGTTGTTTTGCCGCGCGCATTAAGACCAGCAAGCAAGACAGCAGACTTCACCTGCGCAGATGCCATTGGCAACTCATATTCAATAGGCAGTACATCCTGTGCACCTTTGATATAAAGAGGCAGACGCTCCCCACTACGACAATGGAATTCTGCGCCCATTGTCCCAAGTGGATCGGTTACTCGCTTCATCGGGCGCTTTCTTAGACTACCGTCTCCTGTAAGACATGCCGAAATATTATGGCTTGCCATGATCCCAAGGATCAAACGCGCAGAAGTACCAGAATTCCCCATATCCAAGACATCTTCCGGCTCTTGCAATCCACCAAGCCCAACACCATCAACGGTCCAGCTGCCATCCTGATGTTTTTCGATAGTTGCCCCCATCGCGCGAAAAGCAGCAGCGGTAGACAAAACATCTTCACCTTCCAACAAACCTTTCACCGTTGTACGGCCCACAGCCAAACTGCCCAACATAATGGAACGGTGTGAAATAGATTTATCACCAGGGATAGTGATCTCGCCTTTTAGACCAGAAGATTTAAAAGATTTCATTGGACGGGCAGAATTGCTCATGTATCAGCTTTCCTTATAAGAAAGATATATCTTGTTTTCTGAGAAGGTCAGTAACATGCAGATAGACTGCGTGACAATCAAGTTATTCTTTAAAAAGCAGACTATTTTCCATAGAAGATATTCGTTTCTTTTTCATAAATTTTGTTTTTCATAAAATTGCAGATTAATTTTGCTCTTTTTACAGTTTTTCTTTTGACAACTCGCCAATAATTTGGCAATCGACCCGCTGAAATATTCTTCCAATGACAAAACCAGTCTTTTACATATGGTAACAATGCAGTTTCCTGTTGCCAGAAGGCACGACAAGTCATTAAAAGAAGATAGTAAAGTTTTTAATTGGTAGAGCTTGTCGTATATTACGATGGCTCCCGTCGGAATCCTGATTTTCAGGAATAGTAAGGAGATATCCCATGGCGAAACCTGAATGGGGCATGAAGCGCGGTTGCTTGAACTGTGGTGCAAAATTCTACGATCTACAAAAAGATCCTATCGTCTGCCCAAAATGTGAAACCGAGTTTGACCCAGAAGCGGCTACAAAATTAAAACGTAATCGCGGCGTAGCGCCAGACAAAGCATCCGAAAAAACAGCAGCACCGGTTGCGGATGAAGATGCATTGTTGGACACAGATGATTTAGATGCAGCATTGGATGATACCGCTGAAGATGTATTGGAAGATACAGATGATCTAGGTGGTGATGATGTGCCAGTTGTTGGCAGTGCTAACCCAACCAATACAAATGACAGTGGTGACGACGTATAGAAGTCACATATTAGAATTTGATTTAAAGCCCGATGTTCTCATCGGGCTTTTTAGTTTTTGGTAGAAGATTCGCTTTTTTACTCTTTCTATTGTAAGCTTTGCATAGACTTCTCAATAGAGGGGAAAAACGATGCTAATGAGAACTTTATGTCTATCTTTGCTTTTATTGCTACCACTTACATCCATAACTAAAGCAGCCGATAAACTAACTGGCTGTTTTGTAATATGGCCGCCTTATACCCAGCTCATAGATGATAAACCCTATGGTATTACTGTAGATATCATGCATGAAGCTGCAAAGAGATCTAATTATGACCTCACCTTATCATCTCTCCCATGGAACAGATGCTTAAAGAATGTTCAACGCGGTGATATTGATTTCGCGATGGAAGCCGTAGAACGTCCTGGCTTCATTCATGGCAAGCATCCCAGCGCCCTTTACATTGAAGCGTTCTGGCATCGGGCCAGTGAAGACTATGGACGTTATAAATATGTAGGCTTACTAACCGACAAACGCCTGGCCTTAATGCAAGGTTATAAATATTCAGACGAAATCTTGGATGCGGGCTTCAAAGTCATAGATTGGGTTCAAAGCGAAGATAGCGCAGCTCAATTAATAGTAAATGACCGCTTAGATCTTGTATATGCAGATGTTGTGGTCATGCAACATGTCATTACAAAAGAAGGATATGAGCTCGTTCCTCTTCTCCCCGTACATAATGTGCAACCTCTTTACCCTACATTTAATGTGTCACTTGTGGAAAAACGGGATAGGATCGATAATGCTTTAGGGCAAATGCATGCCGATGGTAGCATCGACCAAATATATAAAAAGCATACAGGATTAAGTTTCTCAGATTTTGTGGAAATCAGCCAAAACTCATCTCTGGGAAAAATAACAAATTGAACGAAATTGAGCTGCCTTATTTTTTTCTTGCAACTAATGAAATCCTAATTATAAAAACGCTATCAGTATGAAGCATATATCTATGCTTCAACTTTCTATGCTAGAAAAGACATGTGGGGCCTTAGCTCAGCTGGGAGAGCGTTTGGCTGGCAGCCAAAAGGTCAGGGGTTCGATCCCCCTAGGCTCCACCATTTCACTTTCAAGCCTATTAAATTCAATAACCTACTGAATATAAAACAATTCTTTTGTCATTTGCTACACTAAACTGCTACAGTGGAGTTTATGAAAGAGATGCCAAAACACCCACGTTTATAACATCGTGGGGAAATGTATTATCACTAAGCAGTAATCCCTAAGATAAAAAAGCGTATAGTAAAAGTGGACTGAATATAGGCAATTTATAGCAAGTGGTGTAGGGTATTGTTTAGGAAGGGATAACCTATTAATATATAAACGTTTTCAAGTTTTCTTTTTAGGTGATTTCATGATTCCATTATCTGTTCCCGATTTATCAGAAGCCGAAGAATTAGCCGTTATGGCCTGCGTGCGATCCTCTTGGGTATCTTCAGCTGGACCTGAAATTGAAGCGTTTGAAAAAGAGATTGCGGAATATTGTGGCCGACAATTTGCTATTGCTACCTGTTCAGGCACTGCTGCGCTTCAATTGATGTTAACTTGCGCCGGGATTGGACAAGGCGATAAGGTGATTTTACCCACCTATTGTTTTGTAGCAACAGTCAATGCTATTCTGCATGTTGGCGGGGAGCCAATTTTTGTTGATATAACTCGACAGAACTGGGTGCTTGATCCGGATTTAGTTGAAAAAGCACTCAAATTGAACAAAGACGTCAAGGCTGTTATCGCGGTAGACGTTCTTAATAATTTTCCTGACTTTTATCTGCTAAATGAGATATGCCAAAATTACAATGTTAAGGTATTTGAGGATGCCGCTGGCGCATTGGGGGCCAAGTCGCCAGCTGGTGATGGCGGCAGCTTCGGTGAAGCCTCAATTTTTAGTTTCAACGGGAACAAAGTTCTAACGACTGGTGGCGGTGGTATGATCGTAACAGATAATGAAGATCTGGCAAAACATGCTAAATTTTTATGTGCGCAAGCGCGTATAGGTACGGATTATATTCATAGTGAAGTTGGCTTCAATTATCGAATGCCTAATTTAAACGCTGCTTTAGGGCGCGCACAGTTTGGGCGCTTAGAAGGCATGATCTCAAAGCGCCGGAAAATTATGTCAGACTTTTCAGAATGCGTTGAGAATATGACAGAATGTGAATTACAGCCATTTAGTAAAGATATTGAAAGTAATGGCTGGCTGACAAGCTTAATATTTGAAGACGAGGATTTATTGGATAAATTTATATCCTATATGACAGACAATGCAGTTATGGTTAGAAAGTTTTGGCAGCCCTTGCATCATCAGGCTCCTTACAAACAGTTTGAAACATACACCAATGGAAGCGCGAAATATTTATCACACCGAGTAGTGACACTTCCCTGCTCAAGCAACATGCCGCTTGATGATATAGCTAAGATTTGTAATTTATTAAGAAACTGGAAAATATAAAGTAAGTGAATAAACCTAATTTGGATATTTATTGCTTCTCTTTTCATTATATAGATACGATTTCTTTGGCATAAGCCGGCTGCGCAAAAAACCGTATATCCGATGTTTCGTCCAAGTATTAAAACTTAAATGTCATGTCTTTCAGTTCGAAAATCAACTTCCTGATGTAATTACTAAACGAGCGATGCGAAAACGTGATATACTATACTTTTGCATTTTTCACATTGGCGAATTGAGGATATTTATAGAACGTATTTCTAGGAATGGCCTGCTGACTGAACGAATAAAGTTTCACTACTAAAACAGACAAATTCATCAAGACATTGACTTGCAATTTAACTAGAATATCTATAGAAGTTCAATTATTGAACATCAACAAAGCAAACTATCATGTCAAATTCAAGAGTCCTGCGAGAAATCCTAGTTGAAATTGAACGAGACCCGACAATTTCTCAAAAAAAGATTTCGGAAAGTGTCGGCATTTCCGTTGGCATGGTTAATTGGCATATCAAGCGTTGTGTGAATAAAGGCTTTATAAAACTTCAACAAGCGCCAGTTCGAAGATATTTTTATTATTTAACCCCAGATGGTTTTGCTGAGAAGGCAAATTTAACTGCAGATTACTTACGATCTTCCTTTGATATTTTTAAGGCTGGACGCCGTCAATATGAAGAATTGTTTCAACTTTGCAAAACAAATAGGTGGCATTCAGTTGCCTTTCTGGGGGAAAGCGAACTTAGTGAACTTGCATTATTAGTAGCAACCAAACATGAAAGCATTGATTTAAAATACATCCTCAACTTAAAAGGGAATGGTGTTGATAGCAATGAAATACCAGTATTGAATATACATAACAGCCTTACGCTTAAAAATCCTGTTAAAATTGATGCGTTGATCGGTACTGATTTCGAGTTACGCATTCCAGGCGCCGTGGATATTAATCACATTTCTCAAAGCTGTGATCTGGACTCATCTCGTGTCTTAATTCCAGCTTTTTTAAAATAATGGAGGCTGAATTGCATATTGAAGATACAGCCTCAACAAAAAACTGGATTGCTGTCACAACACATACAAATTCAGAAGAACTAGCATTAACCAATATAGAACGCCAAGGTTTTATAGGATATTGTCCAAAGCTGCTAAAGACGCGTCGACATGCTAGAAAAACTGAAGAGGTAAAACGACCTTTATTTCCAGGGTACATCTTTGTACTTATAGATACGGCGCATGACCAGTGGAGACCGATAGAATACTCCAAAGGTGTTAGATCTATTGTTAAGTTTGGCAATAGACTTAGCTATCTACCCAAAGGATTAATGGAAACTATCATCGAGCGAGAAAGTTCATGTGGTTACATTTTACCAGAAACTAAGAATTTAGATCTAAAAGTTGGTCAAAAAATGCGTGTCACAACAGACAGCGTTTTTGAAGGAATAATTGGCACAATCTTGTCTGTCGAAAGCAAAGATAGAATCTGGATTTTGCTGGATTTGCTAAATCGTAAAGTAAAAACTGAGATTTCGGCATCTAGCTTGTGCAAGCTAAATTAAGAAACCACATATTGGTTTCCTAAAAATTATTGGGCTGTGTTGGTGAAATTCACCCGCACTGCGGTAGCAATTGTGGAACACGTTATCAAATGTATCAGTTGGAAAATAAAAAAATCTGGGTCGCAGGGCATAATGGGATGGTAGGAAGTGCTATCGTTCGCTCGTTGCAACACTATAATCGTCACATTTTGACAACCACGCGACAGGAATTAGATCTGACCAACCAACAAAATGTTATGGATTGGATAAAAAAAAACAAACCTGATACAATTTTTTTAGCTGCGGCAAAAGTGGGAGGAATCCATGCAAATAACAGTTATCCTGCCGAGTTCATATATGACAATCTAACAATTGAAACTAATATCATTCACGCAGCCCACCTCAATAATGTTGAAAAATTAGTTTTTTTAGGTTCCTCTTGCATCTATCCACGTAATGCTTCCCAACCCATTTCCGAAGATGAATTATTAACAGGTGAGCTGGAATCAACAAATGAATGGTACGCCATAGCAAAAATTGCAGGCATCAAACTTTGCCAAGCCTATAAAAAACAATATGGATGCGATTTCATCTCGGTTATGCCCACAAACCTCTACGGACCTGGTGACAACTTCCACCCAGAAAATAGTCACGTTCCAGCTGCTTTATTAGATCGATTTCATCAGGCGAAAATGTGCGATGCTCCAAAAGTAGAAGTATGGGGAAGCGGGACTCCATTTCGCGAGTTCCTTTATGTAGATGACTTGGCAGATGCATGTATTTACTTAAGTCAACATTATACAGGCGTGCTCCCAGTAAATGTTGGAACTGGTGCAGATTTAAGTATCCGAGATTTTGCGCATCTGATCGCTAAAACTGTGGGCTATAAAGGTGAAATCGTTTTTGATACATCTCGTCCTGATGGAACGCCTAGAAAAGTTCTCAATGTATCAAAGCTTGCTGATTTGGGCTGGACGTACTCCACAGAACTTTCAAAAGGCTTGAAGCTTTATTATGACTGGTATTTAGAAAATATCCAGACTCTTCGAAACCACTAATACAAGAAGATATTAATGACAAAAATTGCATTGATCACTGGTGTCACAGGGCAAGATGGTGCTTATTTGGCAGAACTATTACTTAATAAAGGGTATGAAGTTCACGGCCTTAAGCGCAGGTCCTCATCGTTCAACACCGGCAGAGTAGATCATTTGTACCAAGACCCTCACGAAGAAAAAAGTAAGTTTCATCTTCACTATGGAGATCTGACTGATTCTACTAACTTAATTAGAATCATCCAAGAAGTGCAACCAGATGAAATTTATAATCTAGCGGCACAAAGTCATGTGCAAGTTAGTTTCGAAACACCCGAATATACTGCAAACTCCGATGGGCTTGGGACATTGCGGATTCTTGACGCTATTCGAATTCTAAACTTGGAAAACAAAACTAGGTTCTATCAAGCCTCAACGTCCGAACTATACGGCTTGGTTCAAGAGGTTCCTCAAACTGAAAAAACTCCATTTTATCCCCGCTCTCCTTATGCTGCAGCTAAGCTTTATGCATATTGGATTACTGTCAATTATCGTGAGGCTTATGGGATCCATGCATCCAACGGGATCCTGTTTAATCACGAAAGCCCTATTCGCGGAGAAACCTTTGTAACGCGTAAAATTACTCGAGCGGTTGCCGATATAAAAAACAACCGACAAGATATTCTCTATTTAGGTAACCTAGAAGCTCAGCGAGATTGGGGACATGCAAAAGATTATGTAGAAGGCATGTGGAAAATTCTACAACATGAAGTCGCCGATGATTTTGTTCTTGCAACCGGCGAAACCCATTCGGTGCGTGAATTTGTAGAACTTGCCTTCAAACATGTAAATATTACAATTTCTTGGCAGGGCCATGGTTTGGATGAGCAAGGCATTGACACCTCTAATGGTAAGATCCTTGTGAAAGTAGATCCAAGATATTTCCGTCCAACTGAAGTTGATTTACTGATTGGCGATCCTGCCAAAGCACACAGAGAGCTTAACTGGCACCACAAAACTGACCTTGAAACGTTAGTTAAGGAAATGGTTGACGCGGATTTATCCGCTAACAAGTAAGTAATTTGATCTAAGATAGAATGTTAGAAAAGTTATAGTCATGTGCGGAATCGTAGGCCTTTGGGATCGCTCACAATCTTCATCTAAGTCATCCGTTAAAAACATATGTGCGGAAATGGCAAATAAACTGATCCATAGAGGACCCGATTCAAAAGGCACATGGATCGGCTCAGGAACAAATATCTCATTTGGATTCCAGCGTCTTGCGATTCTTGATTTATCAGAGAGCGGTCATCAACCGATGCACTCTCCAGATACTAATCTAACTATCGCTTTTAATGGGGAAATTTATAATCATTTACAAATCCGAGAAGAATTAAATCGATTGGGTTATAACTTTCGAGGTCACTCTGATACGGAAACAATTATTTGTGCCTTCCAACAATGGGGAATCGAAAAAGCACTTGCCAAATTTGTAGGAATGTTTGCAATCGCTCTGTGGAGCGAAAAAGAGAAAAAACTATATCTTATTCGAGATCGAATGGGCATCAAGCCATTATACTGGACTCAGCAAAACGATATTTTTGCTTTTTCATCTGAATTAAAAGCCTTTAAGAAATGCTCGAATCTAGAGTTCCAAATCGATAGACCTGCTCTTTCACTGTTTCTACGATACGGCTATATACCTGCTCCTCATTGTATCTTCCAAAATTTTCATAAACTTGAGCCCGGTACAATTCTCTGTATTGGTGAAAACAGCACCATAGAACAGAAAAAGTTCTGGGACTTAGAGCAAGTCCTAGAAAAAGCAAAGAGAAACAAGTTCTCTTCGCCCGATGACGTTGTCGATCAGTTGCACGAAACTCTAAAAACTGCTGTCCAAGACCGCCTATTATCAGATGTCCCGCTAGGCACTCTTTTATCAGGAGGGATAGATAGCTCAACAATAGCAGCTCTCACTCAAGAACATAGCAGCCAACCAATCAGTACTTTTTCTATTGGTTTCCAAGAAGAAAACTACAACGAAGCACAACATGCCAAAGCCATTGCCAAATTCCTAGGAACAAAACATACAGAATTGTATGTAAGTGCTACTGATGCTATCTCAGTTATTCCTAAGATGGGAAAGGTTTATGATGAGCCTTTTGCAGATTCTTCGCAAATACCAACTTACCTTGTATCTGAACTTGCCAAAAAGGAGGTTACTGTCGCCCTATCAGGTGATGGCGGGGACGAGTTGTTTGGGGGGTATCGTCGTTATGATATAATGAACTCTGTTTGGACTAAAACCAGTGCGTTTAGTCCATTTGCTTGTAAGTTGTTTATCAAAGCAATTCAAAAACTCCCTAAACGCGTCCTTGCAAGTCCTTATGGAATGGATTTGTATACCTATACAACCAAGCTTGCGGATAAGGCTTCGGGGTTAACGCAACTGAAATCCTATCAAAAACACTTGTCTCAATATTTAACGCCAGAGGATCTCATTTTATCGGATGTGTCTGAACTCGATATCTTCAACGATGAAACTATCAGCAATAAACTTACTGATCTGCAGGACTTAATGCAGTTTATTGATAGCAAATTATACCTACCTGACGACATTCTAACCAAGGTTGATCGCGCAAGTATGGCTCACAGCTTAGAACTTCGCGTACCAATCATTGATCACCGTGTGGTAGAGCTCGCATGGCGCATTCCTTCTAGATATAGATATATGGATGGAGTTGGCAAATGGCCACTTCGCCAAGTACTCTATAAATACATACCTAAGGAACTTGTAGATCGCCCAAAATCCGGCTTCAATGTTCCAGTAAAATATTGGTTAAAGAATGAGCTTTTTGCTTGGGGCGACGCATATCTTTCCAAAGAGTACATTCAAAAACAAGTTTTTTTCAATCCTTCGAAAGTGGAACATCTGTGGCAACAACACCAAAATGGAGGAGCAAATAATTTCCCGATAATATGGTGCTTGCTTATGTTCCAAGAATGGTATCAAAACTGGAATGAAAATGACTAAGTCAAATTTCAAAATTGCTGTTGTCGCGAATAGTTTTTTTGGAATAGGTGGCGCAGAAAACTCAACACAGAGCCTGGTGCGCAGCTTAACAAAAGATGGTTATTCCGTTACAGTATTCTTACCTGACAAAGAACGCTCCAAACAACCTGAAAAGCCTGATTTTAATATTCGGTATTTCCCAAATGAGACTTTATTTATCTCCTTTCGCGATATCATTCTGAACCGCGATCAAAAGATCAATTTATGCGCAGACCTAATAGATTTCCGCGCGATTCATTTTTGTATGCTAAATACCATGATGGCTCTCTTCCCATACTTTCGGCATCGGAACTGGAGTGTAACCTGTCGTGGAGGAGATATTCAAAATCCAAGAAAAACTAACTATAAAGAGATCGTACGGAACTCTCCTTATAGAATAGCCTATAAAGGCTTTAGAACGAAAGTCAAGAACGAAGTATTTTTAAGAATTTTTCTTCTTTGGTATCGAAAATCAGGACATTTCATAACCATATCTGAAGATATGCTTAGTGAACTTAAAGCTTTAGGAGTCCCTACCAACAAAGCACATAAGATTCTAAATGGAGTCGATACCGTGCGTCTCGATAAAATTTTGTCTTCTACTTATATAGCAAAGCGCTCAGAAAAAACAAAATACATCTATGCTATTGGAAGAAATGACTCACGAAAAGGTTTTTATACTCTCCTGGATGCTGCAATGGTGTTACGAGATAGAAGTATAGATAACATACGCTTTCTATTAAAAGGTCGAGGTTTCAACGACATTGTTAGAATTTCTGAAGAGCTTAATGTAGAACGCTATTTTACCGTAATTGATGAGAACCATAATATTGATTTCAAAGTAGAAACTTTCCTTGAAGACGATGGTCAAATCCCAGATGTTCCCACTGTTGCTTTATACAAAATCGCAGATATAGTGATAATTCCTTCTTTAATTGAAGCACTTTCTAATATTGGACTAGAATCAGAAGTCGCTGATAAGCCCCTTATAGTTTCTGATACTTTTGGATGTCGCGAATACATAACGCGAGAAACTGCTATTGGTTTTAGAACAGCCGATGCTACAGATCTAGTGGATCAAATCATCTCGGTTCTCTCTGATCAAAATATTCAAGATCGTCTCAGGAGAATGAGACAAATACGTCAAAAACAAAACAACAAAGATAACTTTGTTCAAAAATACAAAGAAATAATTTTAGGAAAAAATAGTGTTTAAGAGCTTGCGTGAAATCGGCAAATTGCTTCGATATTTCAATCCTTATTTTTTGAAGTACTATACTAATCTTATCTTCGTAGTAATACTGTCCATATTCGCAATTTTTTCTGACCTTATTAGCATTGGGGCTTTTGTTTCTGTTATCAAGATTATATTGAATGCTGAAAATACTAACTCTTTAACTTTTGCAGGTTTCAATTTTTCCTGGATTCAGGACAGTAATTTATCTAACAAGGAAATTATTTTCTATTCTTCGGGCGCGTTAATTTTAGTTCTATCTGTGAAAGAGTGGCTACTCTTTCTCAATGAATTGGTAGCCTTAAAATTACGACTTTATATAGACGGTGATGTAAAGAAATCACTATTTCAAAAATACCTTTCTGTCGACCACAATACTTTTGTGAATATAGAGAAAGGTGAAAGCGTCACAATAATTGGAACACTTTCAGGATATGTTGGACATCTAATTTTCAATATTGTCGATCTTATTCCTCTCGTATTTTTGCTAATTTTTCACCTTTCTGTGCTGCTTTTTGTAAGCTGGGAAGCCACAATTTTTACAATTCTTATAGTATGCATCATTATTTTAACGATCAGCTGGGTGCTAAGATCCCAAAAAGAAACAGCCCAAGTTGTCGCAGATTCGCAAATTCGAATAAACGATGATGTGCTATCAATGCTAGCCGACAATATTGTTAATAGCGTCTACCGCTTGGCCCCTATTCGCGAAAATGATTTTCACAAAACTGTTAGTCGGAACATCAAGTACACAGGAGAACTTGGTCGCCTGAATGCCCTTACGCGACCTATTCAAGGTATGACTACTACCTTAGGACTTGCGGTAGTTCTATTGGCCCTAGGTATTAATGCTCCTGAAAATGATACAACTTGGATTGAGACGTTGATGGTCTTTGTTTTTGTTCTGTGGCGCCTGCTATCCCCAGTTGCAGGTATAAACAATAGAATCAATAGAACTATTCAACTTCTGCCATTACTAAACAAAGTAAAAAATGCTTTGGATCATGCCACTGAGAAAAAAATAAACCTTTCAGGCAAATCGATACCGTCTCTAAAAGGGAGCATCTCTTTTCGGGATGTTGCTTTCAAGTATAATGATGACAATAGCCCAGCAATCAAGTGTATAAACTTAACTCTTCAATCTGGTAAATTCACCGCACTTGTAGGGAAATCAGGTTCAGGAAAATCAACGCTTTCCAAATTGCTGTTACGTGCTTTAAAACCTTCACATGGCTCAATATTCCTTAATGCGCAAGATGTAACCGAAATATCTATGCGTGATTGGTTCAATCGCATAGCTTATGTGCCGCAAGAAGCTATACTAATAAATGGAACAATTCTTGAAAACATTAGATTAGGCTATGAAAGTGTAACATTTGAAAAGGCAGAAGAGGTTTCAAAGCTCGTTGATATTCATGACTTTATTATGGAGTTGCCTAATGGTTATAACACATATCTTGGTGAAGGGGGCATTCGCCTGTCTGGCGGCCAAGCCCAAAGACTAACGATCGCACGAGCACTGGCAAAAGAAGCTGACATAATAATATTTGACGAACCCACGAGTGCTCAAGATGCAGAAACTGAAGGTTTTCTGAAGGATACATTGAGGAAACTTTTCAAAAACAAAACTGTTATTATGATCGCCCACCGTTTATCGACCATCCAAGATGCGGACCAGATCGTGGTGATGGAGAATGGTGAAATATCTGAGTTAGGTTTGCACGACGAATTATTAAAGCTGGATGGCATATATCGCAGATTCGTAAACAATCAAGAATTAAAAACGGGAAATAAATGGTAGATAATATGAATTCGAAGATCCTTGTTACTGGCGGAGACGGTTTTATTGGAAGTCATCTAGTGGAAGAACTTGTCCGCCAAGGGCGTTCGGTACGTGTGTTCTGTTGCTATAACAGTTTTAACAGTTGGGGTTGGTTGGACAAATCTGACCCTAACACTCGAGATAAAATAGAAGTCATTCTCGGAGATATACGGGACAGATATTGTGTGACAGAAGCAATGAGAGGTTGTGATAGCGTAATGCATTTAGCTGCTCTTATAGCTATCCCTTATAGTTATGTAGCGGCAGAAGCATTTGTAGATGTCAACGTCAAAGGAACGCTAAATGTCGTTGAAGCTGCACGCCAACTAGGTGTCAAAAAAGTCGTGCATACTTCAACAAGTGAAACCTATGGTACGGCTCAGTTCGTGCCCATTTCAGAAGAACACCCTTTGGTTGGTCAATCGCCATATGCAGCATCAAAAATTGGTGCTGATCAGATTGCTATGTCCTATTGGCGTTCATTTGATGTCCCAGTTGCAACAGTCCGACCATTTAACACATATGGACCGCGTCAGAGTTTACGCGCTGTAATACCTACGGTTTTATGTCAACTAATCGACGGCGCTACCAAGTTAAAACTTGGCGCAGCAAGCCCACGCCGTGATTTTAACTTTATCGAGGATACCGTTAGTGGAATGATCGCTATTCTTGATAGCGAGAAATCAATCGGGGAAACGATTAATATTGGGAACGGATATGACATTTCAATAGGCGATATGGTTGATATTTGCATGGAGATTACTAGTAATCAGGTTGAAATTGAAACAGAAGAACAGCGTATTAGACCCGAGGCCAGTGAGGTGGAACGCCTGCTATGCTCAAATGAAAAAGCAAAGACACTGCTAGGATGGGAACCAAAATATCACGGTCACGAAGGTCTGCGCAATGGTTTGGCAAAATATGCAGAATGGCTCATGGTTAGAGAAAACCGTCAAAGCTATGTCAACACTGATCGATACGTTATCTAACAACTTACTCAATCAATCTAAATCATATGACTAAAGTAGCAATTTTCACAAGTGGCCGAGCTGAGTATGGCTTGCTTACCCCTCTAATCGATGAGTTAAAAGAACATCCAGAGTTTGAGGTTGGACTATTTGTAACTGGCATGCATTTATCACATGAATTTGGTCATTCTGTTAATCAGATTGAGGCAAATAGTCATGTAATTTGGGAAAGAATAGAAGGTTTGCTTTCCGGAGATTCTGAATCCGCTATATGCAAATCACTGGCACTAACCACGTTAGGCATGTCTGAAGCATTACAGCGTCATCAACCCGATATTCTGTTTCTTTTGGGTGACCGATATGAGTTGCTCGCAGCAGCGCAAGCAGCAACAATACACAGAATACCCATCGGTCATATACACGGAGGAGAAACAACAGAAGGTGCATTTGATGAGGCCATCCGTCATGCGATAACTAAAATGTCACATCTGCATTTCACTTCCACGGATATTTATCGTCAACGTGTCATCCAAATGGGTGAGTCCCCACAGAAAGTCTTCAACGTCGGAGCAATGGGCTTAGACAACATAACTAAACTTAACCCGCTAAGCAGACAACAATTATCCGAAGACCTTAAACTGGACTTCGACAAAAAAACCTTTCTAATCACATATCACCCGGTAACTTTAGAAGATAAAACACCAAAATGGGCCGTTATGGAACTTTTAGATGCTTTGAGTGAACTTAATGAAAGCAACTTTATTTTCACACATCCAAATAGTGATCCCAATAGTAGAGAAATATTGCCTCTAGTCAGAGATTTTGTGGAAAGCCATGCGCCAAACGCTATCTTGGTAGAAAATTTAGGTATGTTAAGATATTTAAGCGTATTAAAAATTGCCGCCGCAGTTATTGGAAATTCCTCAAGTGGTATAATTGAAGCACCATTGCTCAATACTGCAACTATTAATATTGGGTCACGGCAACGCGGTAGAATAGCTGGCAATTCGATAATTCAATGTGACGATGATCAGGACGAAATACTTAACGCTATTCGTGAATCTCAATCAAAAAGTTTCCAACGTAATATGCTAAGTTTCAAAAATCCATATGGCTATGGCAATGCGTCGAGTCAAATTGTTGATATTCTTTCTAAAATCAAACTCGACAAGATACTTATCAAGAAGTTCAATGACCTCGACAATATCAGGATTTAAAAATAATGCGTAATACGCAAGCGGATAACGGTTGTCACACGATACTGATCCTATTTCTTGGAGAACCGAGTTCGCTAACTTATTGAGAATCGGCACCTAGATCAAAATCTCTGAGACCAAAATTGAAGGTTAAAATGTCTAAAAACGTTTATATAATTGCAGAAGCAGGCGTAAACCATAATGGAGAGTTATCGCGCGCTTTCGATCTCGTAGATATCGCAGCTGAGACTGGAGCAGATGCTGTTAAGTTTCAGACTTTTAAAGCAGATGAGCTAACAACTCAGCGCGCCGAGACTTGCGACTATCAAAGGTCGGCAACAAAAGGGGCAGTATCTCAACAAGATATGCTTCGGGCTCTGGAGCTATCGGAAGAAGAGTTTTGCATGCTGGCGGAGCATTGTGCAAAAAAGAACATTGAGTTTATGTCGACTGGTTTTGATATCAAAAGCTTAGATTTTCTAACTTCTAAAACTAAAATCAAGCGTGTAAAAATACCGTCGGGCGAAATGGTGAATCCATTCTTATTACTTCACGCTGCACGTACAAATTTACCTATTATAATTTCCACTGGCCTTGCTTCACTTGAAGAAGTTAAACTTTCTATCGGTGTTATTTCATATGGACTTGCTCATCCGCATTCCATACCAACACGAGAGGAAGCGTTAGAGCAGTTGGAAAGCAAACAAAATTATGACCTCTTAAGAGAAAAAATTACAATTCTTCACTGCACAAGTGCTTATCCTGCACCTATGAGTGACATAAATCTAAACGCTATCCGAACGCTGCATGACGAGTTCGAACTCGACATCGGTTTCTCAGATCATTCTCAAGGTATTAACGCATCTTTAGGTGCCGTAGCAGTTGGCGCAAAAGTCATCGAAAAACACTTTACTTTGGATAAAAACCTTCCGGGCCCGGACCACAAAGCCTCTCTATCTCCGAAAGAACTAAACGAACTTGTTTCCGGCATCCGCGACATTGAGCGAGCTTTAGGTAGCGGACAAAAGCAACCTTCATCTAGTGAATCAAAAAATAAACTCGCGGTCCGTGGTTCTTTAGTAGCATCATGCAAAATATCTAAAGATGAGATTCTAACTGAAGAAAACTTAACTGCGAAACGCCCTGGTGATGGGTTGCATCCTATGGCTTTTCTTGATCTGAATGGCCAAAAAGCTTCAAAACAATACGATCCTGATGATCTAATCAAAGAATAAATTTTCTGCGAAAACTCGCAATGTGTTAGCGAACTTACCATACAAAATGTAATTGTCTTATTATGATCACTACTATAATCATGTGAGACTCCATAAGTATTATAGATAAGTATCTCAATGTTACAAATTTGTCGAACTAAGCCCAATAAAAAACTATGACTATAAGAAGCGACATACAAAACATCTCTTTACCAAATAAGAGTAAAATCAGCGATGCGCTCACGATTCTTGAAAAATATCGCAAGAAAATTGTACTTATCATAGATGAGAAGAAGAAACTTGAAGGTATTGTTGTCGACGGAGATATAAGGCGTGCTCTAATTAAGGGATTGCCTTTAAATACCCCACTCACAGAAATTATGAATACAGCGCCATTAATCTTGGATGATGATGTAGATCAAAATGAAGCAATCTCCTTTATGCGAAAAAACGGCATACAGCAACTACCTGTTGTAGATATCGATGGTCAAGTTATAAACATACTGGAGTTGAATGAACTGTCAAAATCATTACAGCATGATAACTGGGTCGTTATCATGGCTGGTGGCGAAGGAAGAAGACTTCGCCCACTTACAAATGATATACCTAAACCAATGTTGAAAGTTGGCTCTCGACCTATCTTGGAAACAATCATTCGCCAGTTTGTTTCGCATGGCTTCAAGAAATTTATCTTATCCGTAAATTATCTGTCTCATACGATTGAGGATCACTTTGGTGACGGTAAAGAATTCGGCGTCGAGATCAAATATATTCGCGAAACAGAGAAAATGGGAACGGCTGGAAGTTTAAGTTTACTAGAATTCAAGCCCACCTCTCCGTTCATTGTAATGAATGGAGACATTTTAACAAATGTGAATTTCTCGAACCTGATTAAACGGCATGAACAACTTCAACCTGCGGCGACAATGTGTGTTCGAGAATACAAAATCGAAGTCCCCTTTGGCGTCGTAGAAGTTACAGAAAGTGAAGATCAAATAACAGCCTTACACGAAAAACCTTCAACGCTTCATTATATCAACGCAGGTATATACATATTGGCGCCTGAAGTATTAAAGCAGATTCCAAAAAATATATTTTTTGATATGACAGATCTATTTTCAACACTTATAAGTGAGAATTCTGTGCTTTTACCCTATGTGGTTCACGAGTATTGGGCAGATATAGGTCGGTTCTCCGACTATGAGAAAGTAAATAGTGAATACGCCACAATTTTTGCACCTTAATATGAAAAAACACATAATATCTTTCTATAACTGTTCGGCTTCTAATCTACGGAAGTGTAAACAATTCATTCAGTATTTCCCTGAAAGACTGCTTTCAGAAATCGAGATATCACGACTTCCCAAAGATTTTTATCAAGTACATTCTTTTGATGATTTACTTCAAAGGAAACGAAGCGATACCATTTTTATTTTCGGCTCAGGCGGAAGTATATCGGATATAAACGCGGGTGAATGGGCAGAAATTTCAAAACATAATACGTTAAGCTTTAATAACTTTTTTGTTCAAAAACTAATAGATATTGATTATCACATCGTTCGTGAAATTGGAGATGTTGATTTCATTGGTTATGAACGTAATTCATTTCATAAGAATATTGCTGATGTTATAAATTCAAGCCCTTACTACGAGAACAGTGTTTTTTGTTTCCAGCGTGATTGGCAAGGATGGGCAGCCAAGTTTTTTGTCGGCTCAAAAATACTCCGTAGAGGAACAAAAATCTTCCCATTTAAGAACAAAGTTCGAGGTTTCCACCCTCCTACTGACAATATCAAATACGGTCTAACGCACGGTCCCGGGACACTCACTGATTGTATAAACTTAGCTTATTTATTGGGCTTTAAAGACATAGTATTATGTGGGGTAGACTTAAATGACCGTCGCTATTTCTGGATGAAACCGGACATGGACTACTATGAAATTGATGGTCTCACCATTGCGGGAGGTGAAACATCGGCAAATACTGTAGTGTCTAGCGAACCGCATAGAACTGCTAATAGCCTAATTCCGTTTCTCCAGAACTGGAGGAACATTTTAGCGCAAAATGATACAACACTATATGTTCAGAATCCCAATTCCGTATTGAATGAAAT
>NZ_SMMC01000215.1:38731-59735 GCF_009711445.1 Curvivirga aplysinae
GTATAATGAAAGATAAAGTGGTTGCTTTAACACCTGCGAGAGGTGGTAGCAAATCGATCAAATACAAAAATCTGGTCGAGTTGGGCGGAAAACCCTTAATCGCTTGGCCAATTCAATCCGCTTTAGAAATACCAGAAATCAAAGAAATAATTGTGTCTACTGAGAACAAGTTAATTGCAGATTGTGCAATAAAATATGGAGCAAAAGTTGATTGGCGTCCTGAAGAGCTTGCTGGTGACAGATCTCTAGTGATCGATGTAATTAGAGAATTTTGGTCACGTTACAAAAAACAGAATCCTGATGCGGAAATTATTGTTCTACTAGAAGCCACTTGCCCTTTTAGAACTAAAGAAATGATCCAAAAATGCATAAATCGCCTAGTTAACGAAAATCTGGATTCTATTGCCACATTCCACACGGCTGATTTGAACCCTGAACGCGCTTGGCGCGTAAGTGATAGTGGTATACCAGAACCGTTTATAAAAGGAGCTATACCTTGGAAACCACGCCAGCTATTATCACCAGCATATCAATTAAATGGAGCAGTTTATTGCTTTCGCCCCGACAAATTGCCTGAAAACGCACCCAACATACTATTTGGTAAGCTCGGTGCAGAAATTATAGACAACCATTCAGTCATAGACATAGATACCAAAAAGGATTTCATTGTTGCCAATGCCTTACTCAACTCCTGAAAACTCTCCTAGTCTCAACAACCTATTTTCACTAGAAGGTAAAGATGCACTTGTCATCGGTGGTGCAGGCCTTTTGGGAGGCGAAATCTCTTATGCTTTCGCAGAACTCGGCGCTCGCGTTTTCATCGCAAGTAGAGATGTTGAAAAATGCCGTGATTTTGCGGCAACGTTGCGCAATAAGCATCCAAACTGTGAAGTTCATTGTTATAAGGTTGATATCTCAGATAAAGTTTCCATTTTAAATCTTATGACGCAGGTCGGTGAAGTTACTGATGGCAGTCTTGACATTCTTGTTAATAGTGGCTGGTCAGGAAGAAAAAACACTTTTGAATCAATATCTGATGAGGATTGGGATAATGATATTGAAATTTGCCTCAATGGTGTATTCAGATCTATCAAAGCAGCCGTCCCTCTTTTAAAAAAGCGACAAGGCAATATTTTAACAATTGCTTCCATGTATGGCCATATTGCGCCAGATTATCGATTGTATGACAATAAAAAATTCTCAAATCCACCGAGTTATGGAGCTGCAAAAGCAGGAGTGCTGCAATTAACACGATATCTAGCCAGTTTCTTGTCACCTGATAAAATTAGAGCAAATTGCATCAGCCCTGGTCCGTTCCCTTTTGAATCTACGCAATTGGAAAACCCGGAATTTATTGAACGTCTATCTGCTAAAAACCCGCTAAACCGGATAGGTAAGCCGGAAGAACTTAAAGGTGCAGCAGCCCTCCTATGCACGGAAGCAGGTTCTTATATGACTGGTCAGAATATTTGTATAGATGGTGGCTGGGCTGCATGGTAAAAAACATTGGCATTATTGGATATAGCGTCGGTAATGGCCATCCATATAGCTTCTCTGCAATTATAAATGGATATGACTCGGATGCATTTTTAGAATTGGAATGGCCTGGAATACTTGGATATCTGCAACTTAGAAAACCTTCGGAGTTCGGCATTCCAAATATGAACATCAGTCATGTTTGGATGCCGGATACAAATATGGCTAATAAGTTAGCTAAAGCGTGTCATGTCAAAAAAACCGTCAAAAAAACAACTGATATGATCTCAGAAGTTGATGGTGTTATCATTGCCAGAGACGATGCGCAAAGCCATCTAGAGATAGCACGACCTTTCCTTGAGGCTGGCAAATTTGTATTTATTGACAAACCACTAACGTTAACTCTTTCTGAGCTCGATTATTTTCTGCCTTTTGTTGATTCTTCTCAGCTTATGACATGTGCAGGATACAGATACGCCATTGAACTGGAACCAATGCGAAAAGGTTTCTCAGATTTTGGTGACATACATTCAATCCATCTGGTCGCACCACTGGATTGGGAAAAATATGGCATTCACATGCTTGATGCTTTTTTTTCCTTCTCAGAAGCTCGTCCACGCACGATCCAAAAACTAGCTAGCAATCACGCCGCATTTTCGCTAGAAATGTCAGATCGAAGCGTCGTTTCAATTCATTGTCAAGGAACTGGAGTGACGCCAAATTTCCACGTCTCGGTATTTGGTAGCAACAAGAGTATGACAATTAGACTTCAAGATAACTTTTCTGCATTCAAGGCTTTGCTGACTGATTTCTCAAACATGATCAATCACCAGATTCAGCCTATCCCGACGCAAGATGTTGAGCTGTCGATCCGCACTATCATCGCAGGCTCTACGGCAGAAAAAACGAACTCAACTATCACGATTTAGGTATTAAAGAACGCCATGCTATATCCTAAGCCCATTTCTTCAAATAAAGACCTGTTTTCGCCGCAAAGCAATGAATTAGAAGCCAAATATGGCTTGCCGCAAGACGTAGTATTCTGCTCCAGTTGCGTTTATAGTAATCAAAAGCCAAATTCGGCCCAAGAGTACAAGCATTCTTCCAAAACAAAAAAGAATGTTGTCGCTTTTGATAGCGACAATGAATGTGATGCTTGCAAAAACATAAAGATGAAGCAAGAAGTGGACTGGGCGGCCCGGGAGGAGGCACTTGTTGCTTTATGCGATAAATATAGGAAATCTAACGGTGAGTATGACTGCATCGTTCCGGGATCTGGTGGAAAAGACTCAATTTATGCCTCTCATATTCTGAAATACAAGTATGGCATGAACCCTCTAACAGTTACTTTTGCGCCGCACCTATATACGGATTGGGGAAGAAAGAACTTTGATTCTTGGCTTGCAGCCGGTTTTGACAATTACCTATTCACGCCAAACAAAAAAGTAGAGCGATTGTTAACGCGCTTGGCGATGGAAAATCTTTTCCACCCGTTTCAGCCTTTCATGATGGGTCAGATGTATCTTCCTCCAAAAATGGCCCTTTTGCATGGTATAGAACTGGTATTTTATGGTGAGAACCCGTCTGATTATGGGAATTTGATTGAGAAAGAACACCCAACAAAAGAACTTAAATACTTTACCTATGACGAGGATCTAGACGATTTAATGATCGCCGGCGTTAAATGTTCTGAACTCACAGAGAAATATGGATTATCAAAGAATGACCTTAAGCCATATATGCCTCCATCTTCCGAAAAATTATTGAAAAGTAATACAGAGGTGCATTACTTAGGCTACTATTTAAAATGGCACCCACAAGAATGCTATTATTACTCTGTAGAGAATGCAGGTTTTGAAGCATCACCAGAGCGTACGGCTGGAACCTATAGTAAATATAGTAGTATCGACGACAAAATCGACGATTTCCATTACTATACAACATTCATAAAATTTGGTATTGGTCGCGCGACTTACGATGCAGCACAAGAAGTAAGGTCTGGCGATATTACACGTGAAGAGGCTATTGCCCTTGTTCGCCGCTACGATGGAGAGTTCCCAGATCGTTTCTTCGATGAAATTCTTGAGTATCTCAGTTTACCAGAAGAAGAGTTTCCTGTTGCATCGAATTTATTTGAACAACCCATTATGGATAAAGAGTATTTTGAAAATATGACCGATCGTTTTCGCTCTCCACATATCTGGAAACACGAAAACAACGATTGGAAGTTAAGAAAAACAGTTTTTGAATAGGTAGAACATGTCACGCCCAAGGGTAATAGCTCGACTAGATATAAAAGGTCCCAATCTCATTAAAGGTGTGCACCTAGAAGGCGTACGCGTCGTAGGTGACCCTAACGAATATGCGCTTCAATACTACGAAGAGGGCGCTGACGAACTTCTTTATATTGATGCAGTTGCCAGTTTATATGGTAGAAACAATCTAACAGAAGTCGTCCATCATACGACAAAGAACATTTTCATTCCTCTGACTGTGGGCGGAGGTATTCGCAGCGTAAAAGACGTCGAGCTTTTATTGAAGTCCGGTGCGGACAAAGTCGCCATCAATACCGCTGCAGTCCAGAATGAATCTATTATATCAGAAGTAAGTCGGGCCTTTGGAAACCAATGTACGGTAATCCAAATAGATGCCAAGAAAAAGAATGATAAAACCTGGGAAGTATATGTCGACGGCGGACGTGAAAAGACTGGAATTGATGTTCTGGAATGGGCCCAGACAGCATGTGAACTTGGTGCTGGAGAAATACTCTTAACTTCTATTGATCAAGAAGGCACGCGCAGAGGAATGGATATTGAGCTCATTGATGCCGTAGCAAAAATGGTTAATATTCCTGTGATAGCAAGTGGTGGAGTGGGCAAAATAAAACATATCAAGGAAGCCTTCATCAATGCCTCTGCTGATGCTGTCGCTGTCGCTGATTTACTACATTTCAAACGAGCTAAACTTTCTGAAATTCATCCTTATCTGATTTCTGAAGGCATTCAAACTCGGAAAGTTCTTGGCAAATGACATTAAATGCAAAAACTATATCTATTCTAGATTATGGGATCGGGAATTTGCTAAGTGTCCAACGTGCACTGGATGCGGTTGGTGCTAGCTGGACAATGGTAAAAACACCTGAAGAAGTAAAACTATCGGATAAGTTGATTCTACCAGGTGTTGGTGCTTTCATGCATTGCGCGAATACTTTAGAGGCAGCAGGCCTAAACGAAGCGATTATTGAACACGCTAATTCAGGCAAAGCCTTACTTGGCATCTGTGTCGGTATGCAATTGCTATTCGATTATGGGCTCGAACAGGGACGATGCGATGGTCTCGGCCTCATATCAGGATACATAGACAAGATTCCTGACCAGCAGGATGACGGTTCAGCGCGTAAAATTCCCCACATAGGTTGGTCAGAACTCTTCCTAGATGAGGAATGCCCTCTCTTTCACAATTTTTCACATATACCCGCAGCATATTTTGTACATTCATACATGGTGATCCCTGAACACTCCAACCATGTGATTGCTCGCTGTAACTATGAGGGCGCAGACATAACTTGCGGTGTTCAGAAAGAAAACATTTTTGGTTTGCAATTCCATCCTGAGAAAAGTGCCCAAGCGGGGCTTGAAATACTAAGTAACTTTGATAGTCGGATTTGAGCAAAAATGAATTTCGAAAACAAAACAGCTTTAGTCACTGGAGCAGGAGGCCATCTTGGTCGCCAGCTATGTTACGATCTGGCCAAAGGCGGTGCCCACCTTATTCTTTGGGACATCGCAGAAGTCAGTGACTTTGCAAAGGAACTTGCCGATCAATTCGCTATCAAAGTATTAAGCGAATCGATAGATTTATCAGACGAAGTAAGCTTTTCTGAGGCATTAGCACGGGGAAATGAACTTACAGGAAGTCTTGATATACTTATAAATAATGCTGCTTTTGTTGGGTCATCAAATTTGTCAGGATGGGTAGTTCCATTTGAAGAACAATCAGTTTCCACATGGAGACAAGCGCTTGAAGTAAACTTAACGTCGACATTTGCCTTATGCCAAGCAGCATATCCACTCTTAAAAAGAACGGAAGACGCCAGCATAGTAAATGTCTCCTCTATTTACGGCATATTGGGCCCAAACAACAGCCTTTATGAGGGCACTTCTATGGGTAACCCTGCTGCGTATGCGGCTAGCAAAGGCGGTCTAATACAGTTAACCAGATGGCTTTCTACATCTCTCGCCCCCGAAATTCGTGTGAACGCGGTCGCTCTTGGTGGCATAGAACGCGGTCAACCTGAAAGCTTCAAGAATAAGTATGAAAAATTGACTCCGATGCAACGGATGGGAACAGAAGAAGATATGTCTGGTCCTATTCTTTTCTTGGCGTCAAACATGTCGAAATATATAACTGGTCAAGTATTAGCCGTAGATGGCGGTTGGAGCAGTTGGTAGAATAATGGTTACGTTGGAAATACCTCATGTCAATTCCAAACAAATGTAAGCTAATTGTTGGTGGTCCGAATCGAAGTGGCACCAGCCTATTGCGAGCAATGGTAGGCTCTCACTCTCAAGTCGCTATTCCATTTCTTGAGCCCAAGCTTCACTATCATATTCGCAACACTATGAAACAATTGGGACTTACCGACGTTAATGATAAAGTAATTAAAGTAGTTCTAGAGAAGGAAAAAATCAAACTTCTTGCGATTGATCCTGTCAAAGTAGACGAACTCATAAATACTTATGCGAAATCAGAAGAAGGTTTATACCGAGCAGTTTTAGAAGCCTATGCTGCTAAGCTTAACAAGCCATACTATGCTGAAAAAACTACGTATAACGAGGACTACTTTTACACATATCATGGATGGTTCGGAAGTAATCTTCGATTTGTATACCTCATTCGAAATCCCTTAAATACTTATGCTTCTAACGCATTTTATATGGGAATAAAACGCTCTCATGATCCGGTAAGCTGGACTCAAACATGGAAAAAGTCTGTAATCAAAGCTCTCGCTCTTGAACAGGAGTTCCCTAATCAGTTTAGGATTATAAAATTTGAAGATCTTGTTCGCGACCCAGCAAAAGCAGCTGAGCAGTTATGTCATTTCATGGGATTACCCATTGAAGTTGAGAATATGATTTCTTTCAAAGATTACAAAGATTTCGACAATTCCAGCTTCAAAAATAAAGATAATAGCAAGAAAACAGGTTCTATTGAAGATCGAAGCAAAGAAAAAAGAGAGAACCACATCCTCCCAAGAATCAAAAATTACATCATTGCCGAACTCGCTTCAACTGCCCAAGAACTAAACTATGACATTGGTTCTCCATCAATCCTAGGACATGTTTATAAATTGCGAGGTATTCGGCACCTAATTCGACTTGAAGGTCGAAGTTATGGCTCTTAGTTCACCACGATCCAGAGCAACTCAATCTTATCACTTTTCCAATGGACCAAAAACATTGAAGTTTATCCTCAACACACATGTTGACAATATGGGTAGCCAAGTTTGCATCTATGATCTCGCCCATAATCTCAAGAACCAAGGTTTCGACGTGATCTTAAATGATTGGGAAAACTATCACGGACGAGACGTTGCTATTTTTATGGGTATTGAACCTGACACTCTGAAGGCACGACAGCAAAACCCCAACATCAAAGTTGTCATTTGTGACCCTAAGCAGTCCTCCCAAGGTTATATTGATACTGCCCGTGAAGCTGACTTACTCTTAGTTAGTTCGATTGAACAAAGAGATGCGTTTTTAAGGTTAAACAGGAATATACTCGTATATCCGATGTTCCCGATAATGCCATCGCAGTTGAAGCAACACAAAAATTCAAATCAAATCATTATCGGCTACCATGGCAATAAAGTTCATCTTGAAGCAATGGGTCATCACGTTTCTTCTGCATTGGAAGCATTGGCGGATAAGCACGATTTTAGATTGCAACTGATCTATAACATTGAGAAACTAGGCCAAGTAGTCAAAGGTATCCCAGACAATAGCAAAATTGAAATTGAACATATTCAATGGTCACCTGATGCCTATAGCAAGCATTTTCCGCAGATTGATATCGGAATCGTGCCAAATTTACTTCCGATAAATAATTATCAAAAAACACTTACATTCTCTGAAGTCCCTGGCTTGAACGTAAACTATGAACCCTTTGACTTCTTATCCCGATATAAGGCAAGCACGAACCCAGGACGAATTGCTGTTTTTGGGAAATACGGTATCCCCGTAGTTACTGACTTTACGCCATCCGCTTGTCAAATGGTCGAAGATGGCAAAAACAGTTTTCTAGCAGGTTCAACATATAGCTGGTACGATAGTTTAGAAAAACTGATTCTTTCACCCGAGTTAAGGAATACGTTGGGACATCGACTCAATGAAACAGTCGATCAAATGCAAAGCGAGGCCTTAGACGATTTTCTTGCTAATCTCAAAATTGATAAAAAAGATATCGTTTCCATCAAAGGACAATCCAGTGCAGAAGATGATCTAGCATTATATAAACCTCCGCCCTCTCCCTCAATTTTCTCTCGCATTTTGAAACGTCTAAATCTGAGTTAACGTGAACATGTCTAATACGCAATATGATATCCCTGATTGGGTCACCGAACATCGCATTAGAACCTGGAATTGGTTTAATACCATCCAAACTGAAGGCCATCCTTCATGGATTAGGCTTTGTGCAAAAGGAGACCTCTTAAAGCCAGATCACAACGCTGGGCTTGGCTGGACTGCACTAGGCTTTAAACTTGCTCAAATGTTAGATTTCTTTACCTTGGATGAAGCTAATTTACGCCAAGATATGGTTGATCGCATAAAAAGTTTTCAAGAAACTGAAGGACCAGAACGCGGATATTTTCTTGATCCAGTTCAACTTAAAAAAGGGCCTGACAACTGGCGTTTTCTTCCTCCTCGTAAGGAAAAAGATTTCAATATTCGTCGCGCAGAAACACGTCAGGCAATCGTTGCATTAAAAGGGGAGACAGCAGCTCCTGATATCCCCTTAGATTTTATGTTTGAAACCAAAGATCAAATTCGTGAATTTATTCGTGGATTACCATGGGATACTAACCCGTGGCATAGTGGAAGCCATGTCTCTCATCTCATTGTCTTCCTGATGACAAATGCTGAAGTTTTCGGGCAACCCCAGGCCCAGACAGAGTTACTCCCTGTTGTACTCGAAGAACTTGAGCGATTTTTCCGCCCCGAGATCGGATCCTGGTTCACAGGTAATCCCGCCGAAAACCATAAGATCAATGCTGCTATGAAAGTTTATTCTGGCTACGATTTTCTGGATACCTGTCCCCCCGGTCTTGAAACAATGTTAGACTACTCACTTGATGCAGCGATTGAAGCTGGCGCGTGCAATCACGTTGACCTTATGTTTGTTCTGCAAATCGCCTCTAAACATACCGATTATCGCCGCGAAGAGATTAAAAAAATTGCCTTTGAAGCATTGCCGGTAATCAAGCAGCATATTCAACCTGATGGCGGACTATGTTATAGTTTAGACGGTACCCAGAGGAACTATTATGGTATGAAAGTATCTAAAGGTCTCCCAAATATAGGTGACATGCATGGGACAAAGCTCTTCACTTGGTCCATCGCTTTGATCGCAGATATTTTGGGTTGGCGAGAAGAACTGGGATGGCGCCTTCCAATAACTTTAATCAAGCCCCTATAGATGGGCACATACGATAGGGCATACACCTCCACCTCTTATCTCCGCTGCGAGGACATACAATCCAATGCTCAAAGTAAACTCTGAAAGCACAAATTCATAATGACTAAAGTTATTGATATCATTTTAGGAATAAGCCTCAAACTAATTCCACTGAGATACTTCTTGGCGCTATGGCACCGTTCATTAGGAGTAAAACTGGCGTGTCTAAAACCTGAAGAAGCATTAACTGCCCTCATGTTCCTAGACAACTATCTCTATACTCAAACCGGAAAGTACGCGGTTACATATGACGATGGAGTTCATGTTAAGCATCGCTTAACCGGATATGTCGATCATTTTTCTGATCTTGCGAAAGATATTGGCGGACCTTATCTCGATATCGGGTGTGGCCGGGGAGAACTAGCACATGCAATCGCCTCTAAATCTGATCAAAATGTAGTAGGTATTGATATCTTAGAAGAGCGTATTGAAGCAACAAGGCGCTTGGAAGTTAGACCAAACTTAAAATATGTCCTTGGAGATGCGACGAAAATCGATTTGGGAAGGCAATTCAAAACAATCGTTCTTTCCAATGTTTTTGAACATATCGCAGATCGTCATGCATTCTTAACATCAATACAAAATAAGTATGCTCCCGAACGTTTCTTGATCCGTGTCCCAAATTTCGAGCGTGATTGGCGTGTCCCGCTTAAAAAAGAGCTTGGTGTAGAATGGCGTTTAGACATAACACATGAAACAGAACACACAGAGGCTAAACTCAGAGATGAACTAGAAGCAGCAAATCTCGAGATTCTTAAACTAGAAATACACTGGGGTGAATTCTGGGTTATTGCTGCACCTAAAGAACCCCTCCGTAGAATCATAAAAACTTAACCAACTTGGAAAAACAAGTGAACATATTCATTAATAGAAAAGCTGTAAGTGGCCCCTGGGGTGGAGAAAACAGCTTTATGGGCGCCTTGTGCAAAGACCTCAAAAACAACGGTCACACAATTGTCACGACATTAGACAATAAAATTGATATCGCATTGATCAATGCGCTCACCTTGATCGACATAAACACAGTAAAAACGCTGCACAGCAGAAATATTCCCATAATTCATCGGAAGGTTGGATTTATAGTCAGTGGCTCGGAAGAAATTCGTGCTGTACATAACGGTGTTGTTGAAGGAGATAGACGACAGATCGAATTTTCTCCATATATTCGGCATTCAGTTTTTCAAAGTCAGTACAGCTATGATTTCTTTACCAGAGAAGGTTTTGAAGGCCCACACTCCATCATCCATAATGGTGTTGATGAAAAAAAATTCAATTTAAACAACAGATCTTTGTTTGGCTTAAAAGAAGAACCTCGTCGATTTTGGGATGGAAAAGAACCATTCAAAATTCTCATAGTTTCTTGGTCTAACGACAAGAACAAAGGTTTTCACTATTATGAGGAAATAGATAAGCAACTGGCTGGTCGAGAAGATGTCAAATTCACTTTTGCGGGCCGACGCCCAGAAGGGCTTGAGTTTAAAAATATCAAAACTTATCCCCCTCAAAACCATAAAAAACTCGCAAATCTATATAGATCTCACCACGCATTGCTATTTTTAGGGCGCGAGGAAACCTGTTCCAATACAATTCTTGAAGGAATAAACTGCGGGCTTCCTATAATTTTTCATAATTCTGGTGCAAGTCCAGAAACTGCGGGACCTTACGGAACAGTTTTCGGCAATGATATCTTTAGCTGCATTGAAACTATTCAGCGGAATTATTTGGACATCGTCAAAAATATTCCCAACAATCCATACAAAATCTCACAGGTCGCACCAAAATATCGAAAAATCATCGATGACGTTTATCGGGAATGGCGTGAAGAGCACTCATGATCCTCACTCTATTTCTGACATTTGGCAGTTCCCTTCAAACCTGGAAGAAAGACGGTATTCTTGATCGTGAGTTAGCGCTTTATCGCGAACATTCCAAACTAGGGAATGAAGTTCACATCATATCCTATGGAGATGCGCGTGACATTGAAATCGCGGCAAACTATGATTTCTTTACGCTTCATTGCAACAAACACAATTTGCATCCCAGGATCTATACGCTACTCATCCCTATTCTACATCGACACGTTTTCAATAAATCAGATATTTTAAAGACGAACCAATTAGCCGGGGCTCATATAGCCCGTCGTTGTAGCAATATCTACAGCAAACCATTGGTCACCCGCCAAGGTTATGGTCATTATGAACATCGGGTTGAAGAACATGGGACACAAAGTGCAAAAGCCCGCGATGCCAAAAACTATGAAGCCAAAAGCTATGCCAAAGCTGACCTGATTACCTTTACCACCAAAGCTCTAGCATTGCGTGCCATTGAAAGACATATGCTTGACAAAGAACTTGTCCACGTAGTACCCAACTATGTTGTCGAGAGAACTTGGTCCCCTGCTTATCATTGTCCAGAAACCGAAGACACAATGCTGAAGCTTGCTTTCTATGGTCGTTTTTCTGAGCAAAAGAATCTCGAAGCTTTGATTGAGGCTTCCAGTGGCCTAGATGTAAAACTTACCCTCATTGGCGAGGGTGAGCTTGAAGCAGACCTTAGACAAAAAGCGAAGAAACTAAATACAAACTGCACCTTTATTGGCCGACAAACCCAGGAAGCTTTAAAAGATATTCTCGCAGAGAACGATTTTTTTATTCTGCCGTCACATTATGAAGGTCATCCAAAATCTTTAATTGAGACCATGGCATTTGGAATGCCGATCGTAGCGGCCAACAGTCCTGGAATCAAAGAACAAGTCGTTGATGGTCAAACAGGTATATTGTTTGAAACAAATGTCGAGGCCATTCGGGAGACTCTCGTTAAATTAACGAAGATGTCTATAGGCGAACGGATGATACTTGGCGCAAATGCACGAGAATGGTCACTAAGCAATTTTTCGGTTCAATCAGTCTCCCAACAAGAAAACAATCTATATGCAGGACTGCTTTAGAATGGCAAGAGCTCCAGCGCAAATCTCTGTTCTTATGGCTATCTATAATGGTGCTGATTTTCTTAAAACAGCCATTGAGAGCATCTTAAATCAGACCTTTACGGACTGGACATTCGTAATTGTCGACGATGCGTCAACGGATCAAACAAAAGAAATTCTTTCAAGTTATGCTTCAAAAGAACCTCGCATACATATTATTAAAAATGAAACCAATCTAGGACTGACGAAAAGTCTGAATGTTGGTCTTCGAGAAATTAAATCTCCCTATATCGCGCGCTTTGATGCAGATGACATTTCTCTGCCTAATCGTTTGCAAAAACAATATGACTTTATGCAATCAAATCCCGATATCGCTTTTTGCGGCAGCAATGCCATAATTGTTGATGCTGAAGAAAAGCTGAAATTCGTCACATCCTTGCCTGAGACATCTGCCGAACTCAGTGCAATTTCGATAATCCAGAATCCTTTCATTCATCCCAGCACCATGCTTCGGAAATCCGTACTGGATACTTTCAACATAGATTATGATGAAAGTTTCAAGACAACTCAGGACTGGGTATTGTGGGTAGAGATAATGTCCCATGGGAAAACCGCGAATATCAAAGAACCATTGATCAAGCAACGCTATCACCCTTCCTCTATTTCCCATGCAAAACGGGACATCCAGATCACCAATAGCCTACGCGTACAAAAACGCTACCTAGAGCGCTTTGATCAAACTGACAAATGGGATGAAACTTTCTTTAAAAAATTCAACGCCTACTTCATGAACGATCGTCAATCTATGATTGATGCGGGTATGATCCGTCCAAAATTCATGCTTGAAGTATTGCATAAACTCCATGAAATTTTGAAAGAGATCCCAAGCTCAGGCCGCAAGATAGTAACCCGTCAGTTGGTATTTAGATCAATACTTCTTGGTCTTGTTCCTCCCATTGAAAGGCATTGGTTAAAGTTGCTCATGATATTGCTTCTAAGATATCCGGCAGCTTTTTTGATCGGTGTTGCAAAAATCCTTTCAGGCAAAAGATAGTACTCCCATGAAAATTGCATTTCTTATATCTACTTTAAGCCCGGGAGGCGCTGAAAAAGTTGCTGTGACGTTATGTAATCAGTGGGTAAAACTTGGGCATGATGTGACAATTTTCACCTTTGAAAGCCCTGGGACACCTCACGCTTACGATATTTCCACAAACGTCAAACTTGTCCAACTCGATCTGCTAAAAGAAAGTAAAAGTAAGTTAGATTTCATTCTTTTGAACGTCAAACGTCTGATAAAAATACGCGCACAACTTCGTGCCTATAATCCAGATATTTCGCTATCATTTATGACAGAAGTGAATATCCAACATATGCTATCAACAATCGGCCTTCCTTGGCCGAAACTAATATCTGAGCGTATTCACCCCGCCTATCACCGTCTTCGCAGCATAGATAACTTCTTGCGACAAAAAACCTACGGTTTTGCGGATATGCTCGCCGTTCAATCGGGCTCGATTAAAACATGGTGCAAAAACAATCTTCGAATTGATGCGGAAATCTTGCCAAACCCGATTGATTTAGCCCCCTTCAAAAAACCAGTGAACCATGTTCAAAATGAGATAAATTGCAAAAAAATCGTGACTGTTGGTCGACTGAATCCTCAAAAAGGTCTCGACTCACTTATTGAAGTTTTCGCACAGCTTTCCTCTACCCATCCAGATTGGCATCTTGAAATCTACGGTCAAGGTAGCGAGAAAGAACGTCTGGAGAGACAAATTCAAACATTTAATTTGACCTCCAATATTAAACTATGTGGTATCACAAATGATGTGCCCGCCGTTCTGTGGCAAAGCGACATATATGTGCATTCTGCGCGATATGAAGGCTTTCCCAATGCAATAATTGAAGCATTGGCAGCAGGGTGTGCAGTTGTTTCAACGGACGGCCCCACAGCCGCAGATGAACTTCTAGGAAAAAATAAATTCGGCCTTCTTGCAAAAAATGGCGATCTCCAAGACTTGGCAAAACAACTCGATAAGCTTATGACCAATGAGCAGCTTCGACTTGATTTCAAAGAGCGTGCCGCAAAGGCCGTAACACATCTCAGCGTTGAAAAAGTTGCAAATCAGTGGCTCACTCATATGAATAAACTCATCAACAAGAAAAGTGGCAAATAACATGTGCGGTATTACGGGTTTTATAGATACACGATCTGGTCACAGAGTTCAGGAGCTCGAAAAAATCGCGCTTAAGATGGGAGAGGCTATTTCCTATCGCGGACCGGATGCGGCACAAGCTTGGGCAGATGCGGAACATGGCATAGCTTTTGCCCATCGTCGACTGTCCATCATTGATCTTTCCCATGCCGGTAATCAGCCAATGGAATCACATTGCGGGCGCTATATGATGGTCTATAACGGCGAGGTTTATAACGCCGAAGACTTACGACAAGAGCTGGATGCAAAAGAGCCCAAACAATATCAGGGCCATTCTGACTCAGAAGTTATTCTAGAAGGAGTCGCAACTTGGGGTTTCCGTGCTACGATCGAAAAGCTGATCGGCATGTTCACCATTGTGATTTGGGATCGGAAAGCAAAAACACTATCAATCGTGCGCGACCGATTGGGTATCAAACCTCTCTATTGGGGCTTGCAGGATGGACGTCTGTATTTTGCATCAGAGATGAAGGCCATTTACGCCCATCCAAAATGGCATGGTGAAAAAAATCGCGATGCTCTTGCAGCCTTCCTGCGTCACAATTATGTGCCTGGTCCTTATACAGTTTTTGACTCGATCCACAAATTGCAACCGGGCCATATTCTTGAGATTGATGGCGCCTTAAAAAACTCTCCAAAACTCTATCCTTATTGGTCTTTGGAGAATGTGATTCGCAACGGTCATGCGACTCCTTATCAAGGAAGCGATGAAGACTTGGTTAACCAACTGGAAGAATTGCTGTCTGACGCAGTTAAGCGCCGAATGGTTGCAGATGTGCCTTTAGGGGCGTTCTTATCCGGTGGTATTGATTCATCAACCGTTGTTGCCCTCATGCAAAAACAATCAGACAGGCCAATCAAAACTTTCTCTATCGGCTTCAATGAGGAAGGCTATAACGAAGCAAAACATGCCGCTGTGGTTGCCAAACATCTGGGAACTGAACATACAGAACTTTATGTTTCCCCTGAAGAAGCCCGCGACGTAATCCCAAAACTAGCCCATATGTATGATGAACCTTTTGCAGATTCATCACAAATCCCCACCTATCTTGTATCAGCTATGACCAAAGAACATGTGACTGTAGCTCTCAGCGGCGATGGAGGTGATGAGCTATTCGCAGGTTACAATCGATATTTCCAATCCCTGAAGATCGGCGGCACGATTAGCCGTCTTCCAATGTTTGCTCGAAGAGGAGCCTCTGGTTTGATCAAAAGTTTCTCTCCAGGTTTTTGGGATGGCGTATTCAACCTTGTTCCAAAATCCAAGCGCCCACCGCAGGCCGGAGATAAAATGCATAAGCTGGCAACGGTATTGTGCGAAGATGAGGATGGCTTCTATCGCCGCCTGATCAGTCACTGGATGAACCCAGAAGAGATTATCCCCGGCAGTACAGAACCCAAGGGTATCATCTGGGATGAGAAGGTGAAGGAACTCGCACCGGATTTTGTTGAACGCATGCGCTATCTAGATATTTGTACCTATCTACCTGATGACATTTTAACAAAAGTAGACCGAGCGAGCATGGCTGTGTCACTTGAAGCGCGTGTACCAATTCTGGATCATCGCGTGGCGGAGTTCGCCTGGACATTGCCTACCAACCGCCTGATTAAAAATGGGGTTGGAAAATGGCCACTCCGCCAAGTGCTGTATCGACATGTGCCCCAAGAAATTATCGATCGTCCCAAAATGGGGTTTGGCGTTCCAATTGATAGTTGGCTACGGGGGCCACTTAAGGAATGGGCTGAAGATTTGTTAAACCCAGCAATGATCAAAAAACATGGAATTTTGACCCCAGATCCAATCTGGCAGAAATGGCAAGAACACTTATCAGGCGAGAGAAACTGGCAATATTATCTATGGGATATTCTAATGCTTCAAGCTTGGTGCGAAGAGTATCAAAACTAAGTTATAAAGCCCTGTTGGAATATATCTGGCACGGTTTCTTCTTTCCAGATAAGCTCTGATATGCTGATTCTTCATACAATTCCAGAAAGTCTATATTGTGCCAAGACGCGCATTTTATTGCGTTACAAGGGTCTTAAATGGGCAGAAGTCCAGCCGCCCGGTGGCTATGGATCAGAAGAATATAAAATCCATATCCCATCTGGCAACTTACCAGCCTCAATAGATGGTGACTTAAAATTAGCAGATAGCGAAGCAATCGCCGAATATCTGGAAGAAAACTTTCCTATACCTTGCGCCTTACCAAAGAAAATCAAAATACGCGCAAAAGTCAGGGAGCTTTCGCGTTTTCATGATACACGGTTAGAACCAATTGTTAGAAAGCTTTTCCGTATCTTTGAAGGAGCAGAATTAGTCACGAACCAAATTAAGGCGATTGATATGCAACTCAATAAACGACTTAACCAACTGGATCAAATGCTTCAGGATTATCTCCCTCTCGGTTACAGCAATTTATGTTTCGCCAATTGTGGCTATGCGATCACTTTTTTATGGGTTGAAAAACTCGCCCAATATATCGACTTAGACCTAAAATTTGGCGAAAACATATCTACGCATAAAAGGCACATGGAAACACTGCCTTCTATTCAGGAGGAACTTTTGTCTTATACGCCCATACTAGAGAAGTTTTTAGCTGCAGAATTTTCGTAGCTTAACAACGGCCCGTTGGTGCTCCATCAGCGAAAATACGATCACCTTGCTGATCTACAACCTGCTTACCTTTACTGATCGCAAACTCAGCAGCCTCTTCACGGGAATAAAATACATCCGCGCGGATAAACTCTCGCTCGAGATCGCCCTCCGGCGTATACTTCACTATAAACCCCGCCAGACGCCATTGCTTACCTTCTGCGGGAATAGGGGCCGCGACAATCGAAACACCTTCATACTCAACAGGATCTTCCCGTTTGGCTGCTTCAGGTTCTTTTGGAGATGAACTAAATAATTTTTTGAAAAAGGACATATCTGCGCCTCAAATAATTGATTTCCAAATGCCACTCTAGAAAGCGTCATCTTTCCAAATGTTGTACCCAGCTCAATACCAACAAGCAACTTTTAAAAATTTAACCTCTCTACCCTAGTATCTTTAGTGCTCGCTGAAATTAAAGGTATTTACGAATAGAATTTTCTTGTCGCCAAGCAAGAGAAGACTTTAGATAAAGAAACCGGATCCAAATTACCAACATTCTTAGGTAGAATGAGAATGAATGTATGCATCGTTCAGAGTATAACTTAGCACTCAATAAGCGTATATTATCAGCAGGCACAAAAAATGAAGATGACTGAATACCCAGTATTCTCAAAAGTTCAATCAGTTTGGCTACGTTTGAAAATTTAGATTGGGAGCAGCACATAACAATAACTTGAATTTTCTCTTGTTAGGGAATAGTTAGAAACAATTAAATGATCTGAGAGCGCAGTGATAAAATGAGTTTTTCTTCCATTCCTTTTTTTGTTTCTGTTCTTGCCAATTTGTTTACTATTATTACTTCTAAACAATCGCAATAATAGGCTTTCTATTAACTATATTCTGTTTTTAATTTTAGCTTCTTTTGCTTTTTATAGTTTCTCTAGCCTTGAGAACTTGCTGCTCTTAGTCGTGTCTATCGCGATGAATTTTGTTCTTTCCTCGATTAGTATTGGTCGCGAGGTTACAAAAAGGCGTAAACTTCTTGTTTTACTAGCTTCTTTGACTCTCAACCTTGGTGTATTGATTTATTTTAAATATACGCTTCTAGATATAAATCCTCTTACTATTTCAAGGGATTTTAATACAGCAACTGAAATTATCTTACCACTTGGCATTTCATTCTATACTTTTCAACAAATCTCTTACCAAATTGATTGCTACTGGGGGAAAATTAAAGAAATAAATATTAAGTATTACTTGCTGTATGTTTCTTTTTTCCCACAACTTGTAGCGGGACCTATTGTAAATTACTTAGATATGGCGCCACAATATAAAAACCTTGAGAAGCATCAGGTTAACTGGAATGTCGCATACGTATTTATAGCACTTTTTACCATAGGATTGTTTAAGAAAGTCGCAATTGCGGATCAGCTAGGAAAAAGTGTGGATCGTGTTTATGCTTCCGTTTCCAGTGGTGCACCGCTTGCATTTTTAGATGCTTGGGCCGCTGCGATTGCATTTCCTTTACAGATATATTTTGACTTTTCAGGCTATTCGGATATGGCTTGCGCATTAGCCATTTTACTTGGTTTAAAACTTCCTCTGAATTTCCACATAGGCTACTAAATGTTCCTCGGAAGTTCCGCCAAATAATTTAATAAAAATAGAAATCATCCAAACTCCTTTTCTTTAATTCTCTTCACGTCCATAGACATCATCTAAACGGATAATATCATCTTCTTCCAGATAGTCGCCTGTTTGTACTTCGATAATTGCTAAATCTTCATCGGTTTTATTTTCAAGGCGATGTTGTTGACCAATGGCAATAAAGGTGGATTCATTCTCATTCAACTCAAAAACGTCATCCCCTCGTGTCACGGTAGCAACACCTTTAACGACAACCCAATGCTCTGCCCGGCGATTGTGATATTGCAACGATAAGCTTGCGCCAGCATAAACAGTAATAATCTTCACAAGGAAATTTGGGCCATCCCCAATCTTACGATATGTCCCCCAAGGCCGATAGACTGTCGCGTGCAAGTCAGCTGCATGATGGCCTTTGCGTTGTAAGGTTGATACCAAATCCTTGACATTTTGCGCGTAGTCTTTATGAACAACAAGTAACGCATCGGAATCATTCACGACGATGACGTCTTCCAGTCCCATTACAGCCGTAATACTCTCTTCGGTCGTATGTATGACAGAATTTTTTACGCCTTCCAGAATAACTCCACCTTTAAGCACATTTCCATTTTTGTCTTTAGCAGATGCTTCCCACAATCCAGTCCAGCTTCCAATATCACTCCACCCCGCATCAAGAGGCACAATTGCGGCCTTTGATGTTTTTTCCATTAAAGCCTTATCAATAGGGTGTTTAGGTATATTCTCAAAATCTCGCTTACTGAAACGCTGAAAATCAAGATCTTTCTTTAATCCCGCGACGGCAATTTTTGAAGGTAATAAAATATCTTCTGCGCATTCAACCATTTCAAGCAAGAAGGTTTCAGCCGTAAACATAAACATGCCGGAATTCCAAAAATATTCGCCACTATCTATATAGGCTTGCGCGGTCTCTAAATTTGGTTTTTCAACAAATTCCTCAACTATAAATCCGTTACCTGCATCCGTCTTATCACCAGATCTAATATACCCAAAAGCTGTTTCCGGGCCAGTGGCGACAATCCCAAATGTTGTGATATACCCCTCACCTGCAACTTTCGCAGCCTTTTCTATAGCCCGTGAAAAAGCATTTTGGTCTTCAATAATATGATCAGAAGGTAGCACAATTATAATAGCATCAGGATCTTCCTGATGGATATTTAAAGCTGCAACAGTTATTGCCGCTGAGGTATCTCGACCTGTAGGCTCTAATAATATCGTGCGGTGATCCAGCTTGGCGTCTTGTAAGGACTGCGCAACCAAGAAACGATGATCTTCACTACAAACCACCGTTGGCTTGGCAAATTCTTTGCCTAACACACGCTCCGCTGTATCAATCAACATAGGTTGATCTGAATATAGAGGTAGGAATTGCTTGGGGCGCATGCGTCTGGATGTTGGCCATAGACGGCTGCCTGCGCCTCCAGAAAGAATAACCGGATAGATTTTTCTACTCACAACAATTTCCTTTAACATCTCATCAACCTATCTACGATCCGTACGGCACCTTTACCATCACAATATTTATGAGCCACTTCTGCCATATCCAAAAGTTTCTCTTCATTGCTCAGCGCAAATTTGATAGCTTTGTATAATTCTTCGTCACGCAATTTAGAGGCTTCGCCCAAATGCATCAATGCCCCAATTTCATTCATTTTTTCTAGCAGATGTTTTTGATTATCAGCAATCTCAACTGTAATGGAAGGGATTCTTAATGCAGCCCGCTCCCAAACGCTACTGCCACCACCACCTAAGACAAATTTACTACGTAGATAAATTTCCCCCATATTATCAGGTTGGATGAATATTTCTAAAGGAAAGCATAACTTTACCTGAATAGCTTCTAATTCCTCAACAACCGCGGGTGCATAACCAATCACCACATCTACAGGAATCTCATTTCCAACATCATTTAAGGAATTCATATAACGAAGAACCATATTCGCAGAATCAGTAAAGCCAACAGAAATCAATATTCTGTCTTTTATCGATGCAGGTTTCTCAAGTAGTTCTTTGCGCATCGGCACAAAATCACTTCCTAAAAACATCATACAATCTTCATTCACCAATCCTTGATAGTCTGATTGGCTACGTCCAAAGTTGGAATCTAGTAAATAATCAGCCTTAATTTCTTCTTCAGGATTATCGGAAAAGGCCATTATTTTTTCAGCAACCTCGCGTAAACCGGCTTCAAAATCCAAGTCAATCTCTGGGTGATCCAAAATAAGTAAATCATATTTATGATCCAAATGATCGCGAATATGAGGAAACCCAACTTTGGAGAAATGACGCCCTAAATCAGGAAACAAATCCAAGGATGTTTGCTCTGTCAGGAGATGGCATTCAACACCACGTGAGATTAATTCTTGTACAAGGGCTAAACATCTTACCATATG
>NZ_SMMC01000215.1:59958-78075 GCF_009711445.1 Curvivirga aplysinae
ACCAAGACATTATTAAGCGTCATGGTTCCCATCCCGCAAAACAGTGATGAGTTGGCGAATTACATAATCTTGTTCATCAAATGATAAACCAGAAAATAAAGGTAAAGATAATTCAGCTTTATAATAGCTATCCGCATTTGGATAAGAACAATCCTCAGACTTCTCCACCCAATATGGATGTGAAGGAATAGGCCAGTAATGTACCTGTGTTCCAATTCTTGCTGCTTTTAATTTTTGAATAACTGTTTCACGATTAATCTCCAGTCGATCAAAATCAATAAAAACAGGATATAAATGCCAACATGGGTTTTGATGGTAGGCTTTAGGTAAAGTTCTCAATAAATCAGGATAAGCTGAGAAAGCCCGATCATATCGCCCAACTAGTGTTTCTCTTTCAGCTTTTAGCTTCGTTAATTTCTTAAGTTGTGAGGAAGCTAACGCACATAAAATATCTGGAGCTCTATAATTATACCCAAGAACATGCATTTCCCTATGCCAAGATGCACCGCTATCTTTTGCATCACCAGGCATAGCAACAAATTGATCCGGATACATTTCAAGACCATGATTTCGATATTGGTCAGTTTTAGATTTGAATTCATTCGAATTCGTAGTCACAGCCCCACCTTCACCCATAGCAATGTTTTTAACGGGGTGAAACGAGAAACAACAAAGATCGGAATGGGCACATTGTCCTACCTGATAGGCCTGTCCATAAATATCATAACTGCTGCCCAAAGCATGGCATGCATCCTCAACCAAGATCAAAGAATGTTTTTTCGCAAAAGCCGACGCCATTTCCATATTAACCAATTGTCCGTTTAGATGAACAACAGATAGAGCCTTTAAACGATTGGGGTCAGCCTTTTGGGCAGCTTCCTTCAATCCGTTTTCAGTGACCAAGCCTGTTTGATGATCCACATCTGCAAATATAACATCTGCTCCGCACATAGCTGCCGCATTTGCCGTGGCACAAAAAGACACAGCAGGAACAATAACCTGATCCCCTTTATCCAGCCCTAACGCTAGATAAGCTAAATGCAAAGCCGCAGTTCCACTATTACAAACAGAGGCATACATGGCCCCTGTCTTATCCGTGAGTAACGCTTCAAATTCTAAAACAGCAGGTCCTGTAGTTAAAAAATCACCTTTCAAGACATCAACTACAGCCGTAATGTCTTCCTCATCAATACTGGGGCGGCCATAAGGAATAAATCTATCAGGGCAAAATGCACTCATGCTGTGAAACCAAACTTCTGCAAGAGATTCTGTAATTCAGCCATAGATAAGAAATGAGGATTCCTATGGCTGGAATATTCGAAATCTTCTGCGACAAATTCATAACCATCTTCGGTAAAACTTCTACGTTCAAAATAAGGGGAAATTGGTTCTAGCACATATCTATCCCCAAAATCTAAGGTCTGTCTCGTATCTTCCAAAGATATCATGGCTTCATGCATTTTCTCCCCTGGCCTAATTCCTACGATCTCCTGCTCCATATTCGGGGCAATTGCTTTAGCCAAGTCAGGAATACGAAAACTCTTAATCTTTGGAACAAATATCTCACCGCCACGCATCATTAATAAATTTGACAGCACAAAATCCACTGCTTGAGGCAAGCTAATCATGAATCTTGTCATACGCGCATCTGTGATGGGTAAAGTAGCTTTGTTTTGATCTCTTAAGCCGCAAAAGAAAGGGACTACGCTTCCACGTGACCCCAACACATTACCATATCGCACGACAGAAAATCTTGTCGCGCGACTACCGGACAGACTATTCGCAGCAACAACCAATTTATCTGCTGCCAACTTTGTTGCGCCATATAAGTTAACAGGCACGCATGCCTTATCAGTCGAAAGCGCGATGACTTTCTGCACATTATTCTTCAAGCAAGCTGTCATCACATTTTCTGTACCTAGAATATTGGTTCTAACACATTCAAACGGGTTATATTCTGCGGTTGGAACTTGTTTCAAAGCAGCCGCATGTATAACAAAATCAACATCTTGAAATGCAATTTCCAGACGACTCAGATCACGCACATCACCAATAAAGAAGCGCACGCGCGGGTTATCTCGAAAAGGATATTCCTGCTGCATGTCAAATTGCTTCATTTCATCTCGTGAAAATATGATCAATCGTTTTGGTGACAACAAATCTAATATTCGTGTAGCAAAAGCTTTACCAAATGATCCTGTACCACCTGTTATCAAGATAGTTTTATTTTCCAACAAAGAACGAATATCGGAAATTTCACTATCCCTAAGAGTTTCAAAAATTTCTGCAGTCGTCATCTAACATTTCCGATAAAAGATCATTAAACTAAAATAACAAATTACTGTCATTTCTTAAATTATCATAGATTCTGTATTTCCTGCCAATAAGATAATCCTCCCCTAGCAGAAGTTATCCTTTGCCCCGAAATGGCCTAATTTGAGCCCTGAAATTGCCCTCTCTATCCTTCATAACCAAACCTGCATCAAATTGAAAAGGAAATAGTTATGAAACCAAACAGCAAATTCATTACCCATCCCGTTATCGCCTTAGCAGGCCTATTAACTCTCAATGCTTGTCTATATACCGATATTGCAAATGTGGAAAACCTGCGTGCGACCCAAGTTAACCAAAATAATAATCTCGCTTTTGAAAAAGCCCTCGCTCAAGAATATAAACGCCTCGCGCTGTATGAAGCGGATGAAATGTATGACACCACTGATGCAGGTACTTTTGCGGCAAAAGGACTTGCTGCGAATAAAGGGGAACGTCCATTACCAGAGAAACCAGAAAACTGGGATTTGAATTTTGGGGTTGAACGTTTGGAAAATGCGCGAATGCGCTTAACAGCCCTGATGGCGCGTGATGCTGCATATCGTGCGCCGCATCTATCTGCCCAAGCTCAGGCCAGTTTTGATTGCTGGGTAGAGCAAATGGAAGAAGGATGGCAATGGGATCATATTGAATATTGTCAAACAAACTTCCAACAAGCCGCGATCAAACTGGAAAAAAAACTTGCCGACCCGCATCGTGTTTCTTTTGAGGTGAATGAAGCACGCCTTAATCATCTAAAAACATCGCAAATCATGCAAATCGCCGAGGAAGCAAAACGCCTAGATGCCCCATTAGCCTCTATCGTTGGTTATACTGATACCACAGGCAGTAAAGCCTACAACATGGAGCTTTCGTTGGCACGTGCAGATGAAGTTGCCTCCCTTCTTGTAATGGCAGGATACCCAGCAGATCGAATTGCAATTTCCGCTTATGGCGAAGACCGCCCTTTGATCAAAACGGCGGATGAAACATCACAAGCCGTCAATCGCCGCGTAGAAATCACCTTCTATCCCAATCAACAACTATAGCAACAAAGACACCTTTTCATGATGCATTAAAAGCTGGATCACATGATCCAGCTTTTAACTTACTCAAAGAATGGCTCTGACATTAAGTCAGGAATGGCACTTTAAATTCTCAGTATTTTCAATGCATGTTTCCCTCATCATACAAGGAAACGAAAATGACAGAGATCAAAAAAGACAGCCTGTATCCTATTACATCACGCAACCAGTTAAAGCGTGCTCACCAACGTGGCTCATACAATGCCCAAGATGTCTATGATATCTTGGATGCATCTTATTTATGCCATGTGGGCTACGTTATTGACGATCAACCTTATGTCACCCCAACCATCCATTGGCGAGTTGGGAACAAGATATATTGGCACGGATCATCAGCAAGCCGCATGATGAAATCTGCAACCATGGGCATGCCCGTCTCATTAACCGTCACCCTGTTTGATGGACTGGTTCTTGCTCGATCTGCTTTCAAGCATAGCGCCAATTATCGTTCTGCAATGGTTTTTGGGACGGCATCTATGATTACTGATCGTGATCAAAAAGTGGAGGCGCTCAATCAAATGATTGAACATCTTTATCCTGGCAGGCTTTCAGAGCTCCGAGAACATCATGAGCAAGAAATCAAAGCAACAATGGTTGCAGTTATGGAGATTGAAGAAGCATCGGCAAAAATTCGTAATGCCCCCGCGGAAGATGATTTAGAGGATATAGAAAAAATCGATGCTTGGACTGGTATTGTTCCACGCCACGAAATCTGGGATGCAGCCATTCCCGACCACACGCAATTAAAGGATCGCCCATCACCAAAATATCTAAATAAACTATACTCGCTATAAAACTATTTTCTGGTCTGGTCAGATTTTCTATTTTTGCTATACTCGTAATGATAAAAGCAAAAATAAGAGATGACCCATGCAACATGATATTTATGAAGCAGTTACCCAAGACATTAAAGTTTCAGTAGAACCTATTTATCTGGAGGACCAATCTTCACCAGAAAATGGTCACTATGTCTGGGCCTATAGTGTCAAAATAGAAAATAATGGGCAAAATCAGGTGCAACTTATCAATCGCCATTGGAAAATCACAGATGCCATGGGACGCTCCCAAGAAGTACGCGGCGCAGGTGTTGTTGGTGAACAGCCTGTATTAGACCCAGGTGAAAGTTACGAATATACGAGCGGCACACCACTTCAAACACCTTCAGGCTTTATGCATGGTGCTTATGAAATGGAAACGCCGGCTGGTGATATGCTAGAAGTCAAAATCCCAGCCTTTTCACTTGATAGCCCGTATGAACCACGTCAGGTGCATTAATTTTTCACCCCTCTGATCTGATTAAGTTTCTTGAACGTAGGAAGACGTGTTCAATCAATTCAACTTCGCAGATAAGTAAGTTGAAAAAATAAATTATGGAATCATTGGAATTCTCTTGAATTCTGCCAATCACAACGCTATATGGCCTTTGGTTGACCATTGGGTGGAGCCAATTTGGATTAAGGAATAAAAATCATGTCTGTTGCTGCAAATACAAACGCTATTCGTAATGCATATGAAGAAGTTACCCGTGAAGAAGCCGAAGCGGCGGTAAAAGTTTTACTTCGTTGGGCTGGCGATGATCCAGAACGCGAAGGTTTATTGGGTACACCTGATCGTGTTGTTCGTGCTTTTGAAGAATATTTTGTAGGTTATTCCGAAGATCCTGCAAAAGTACTCGGCCGGACATTCGAAGAAACAGATGGCTATGACGAAATGGTTTTGTTGCGCGATATTCCATTTGAATCCCATTGCGAACATCACCTAGCACCCATTTTGGGCAAAGCGCATGTTGCTTACCTCCCAAAGAACCGCGTTGTTGGTATCTCTAAATTGGCACGTGTTGTGGACATCTATGCGAAACGTCTTCAAATCCAAGAAACAATGACGGCGCAAATCGCCAATGTCATTACGGAAGTTCTTGATCCAAAAGGTGTTGCGGTTGTGATCCAAGCAAACCACCAATGCATGAGCACACGTGGCGTTCATAAAAAAGGCGTAGATATGGTGACAAGCCGCATGACAGGTTTGTTCCGTACAGATCCTCGCACACGTACAGAATTTCTTGATCTTGCAGGTGTTAACCGTCTGTAAGGAAGCAATATTTTCAACAGATATAATTGTTTTTCAACATCGACTGATCTGTTGATACGTGATAAAAACCAAACCGACCTTTGTGAAAGCAAGGTCGGTTTTGTGTTTCTAAGGGGTTTTCACATTGCTTCTGGATTTTAGGCCTATCGTCTTTGTAACAGGCGTATTGTTAAGCATGATTGCAATAGCCATGCTTGTTCCAACTATGGTTGACCTCATTGTAGGCAACAAGGATTGGCAAGTTTTTCTTCTTTCTAGTGGCTTTACCATGTTCACAGCTGGCTTGATGATCCTGACCACCAGACAGGAAAGTAAAAGCCTGAATATTCGTCAAGCCTTCGTAATGACCACTATGGTATGGATCATCTTACCTGCTTTTTCTGCTTTACCATTCTTGGCAGCCGATGCGTTAAACCTTTCTTATACTGATGCTTTTTTTGAAGCCATGTCCGGCTTGACCACGACAGGATCAACTGTTGTCTCTGGTCTTGAATCCGCACCTCCCGGGATATTGATGTGGCGATCCATCCTGCAATGGATGGGCGGCGTCGGGATTGTCGTCATGGCGATCTCTATTCTGCCAATGTTACAAATTGGTGGTATGCAGCTTTTCCGCATGGAATTTTCTGATCGTATTGAAAAAGCTCTTCCACGCGCAGCTCAAATTGGCACATGGATTTTTGCGATCTATATCGGACTCAGCACTATCTGTGCTTATCTTTTCTGGTTAGCTGGTATGACTGCCTTTGATGCAATTAATCATGCAATGACCACGGTCGCAACTGGTGGCTTTTCCACACATGACGCTTCTTTCGGCTATTTCCAAAGTGCCAAGATCGAAGCAATCTCAACTATCTTTATGATATTGGGGTCTCTACCTTTCCTTCTATATTTGCAGTTATTAAGAAAAGACTGGAAGCCATTTTTTGAAGATACTCAGGTAAGATGGTTCTTCGGAATTTTGGGAACTGCCATTGGCTTGATGACGGGATATTTGATGGTTCAACAAGGTTATAGCTTCCTTGAATCATTACGCCATACATCGTTTAACGTCGTTAGTATTATGACCGGTACTGGCTTTGCGTCTACCGATTATAGCCTATGGGGCGCCTTCGCGATGCCTTTATTCTTCCTTATTATGTTTATTGGAGGATGTGCGGGATCAACCACCTGTGGCATTAAAATCTTCCGCTTTCAGGTTTTATTTGAAACTGCCCGTACACAGATGCGTAGCCTTCTTCAACCAAATGGCGTTTTCATTTCATACTATAATGGCAAACCAATTCCCGAGCAGGTTTCAACATCTGTTATGGCTTTCTTCTTCATGTTTGCTGCTATTTTTGCCCTTCTTGCCATGGCATTGGGTTTATTAGGCATGGACTTTATTACAGCAACCAGTGCGGCAGGTACTGCGCTTGCAAATGTGGGACCCGGTCTTGGTGAAATGATTGGCCCTTCTGGTAATTTCTCTCAACTACCTGATTCAGCAAAATGGCTACTTTCTCTCGGCATGCTTTTAGGACGACTAGAAATCTTCACCGTTTTAATTCTGTTCACCAGCCATTTCTGGAAAGATTAAAAAAATAAAAGGAAATAACGCAATGGTCATGTCTTGGGAAACGTTGTTGACAGATGAACGCCTGATAAAAGGTAAAACAACTGTTGAAGCTGGACGTTCACCATTCCAAATAGATATTGATCGCATTTCTTTCTCTTCACCATTTCGTCGTCTCGCCAATAAAACTCAAGTTCATCCTTTGGCCGATGATGATCATACCCATAATCGCCTAACCCATAGCATCGAAGTATCGTTGGTCGGACGTTCGCTTGGCACTGTTATTGGGGAAAAGATATTAGAGAAACATCCTGAGCTTGATCTCAGTCGTGATGAAATTGGCTATATCATTCAGGCTGCATGTCTGGCACATGATATTGGAAATCCACCTTATGGGCATGCAGGGGAAAGCGCGATTGGTGAATGGTTCGCAAAATATTTCACCGCAAATCCAGATATTGCCCAACAACTTACCGACGCCCAAAAAACGGACCTAACTTTGTTTGAAGGCAATGCCCAAGGCTTTCGTATCCTCACCCATTTAGAGATGTATAAAACAGGAGGAGGCATGCGCCTCACGAATGCTGTTCTTGCAACTTTCTCTAAATATACCTGTGCCTCTCATATCAAAAAGGAAGAAGCTGCAGGTTATATCGGGGCAAAGAAATTTGGCTTTAATCAAGCGGAACTGCCTTTCTTTACTGAGGTGGCGGAAAAAACAGGCCTCCCTCGTATCAAAGAAGGTATGGATGCTTGGAAACGTCATCCCTTCGCCTATCTAGTAGAAGCAGCAGATGACATTTGTTATCGCATTATTGATTTGGAAGATGGATTTCAATTGGGTGATCTTGAATTTGAAGAAGTGAAAGAAATTCTTTATCCAATTGCTGCGAATAATCCCTATTTCAAACTGAATGAAGATCAAACGCATCTTGAACAAGTTGGACATATGCGGGCTATGGCCATTGGTGAATGCACCAAAGAAATACCACAAGTCTTTATGAAATTTGAAGATGACTTGTTAGCGGGTACATTCGAAGGTGACTTAATCGGAAATTCTATATTCGCAAATGCCTTTGAAGCAGCAGGTCAACTCTGCAAAGAAAAGCTGTTTAAAACCGAAAGCAAAGCAACACGCGAATTAGGCGGATATGCCGTGATTGAGTCTTTGCTTAATAAAGCAGTTCCTGCGGCGATAGCTGTCGCGCATGGAGATAAGATTTCACACTATAATCAGCAAGTCTGTACCCTAATCGCATCTAACTTTATTGAGCGAAATAAAGACGCCAGCCTTTACGAAATACTGCTGCAAGTCACAGATTTTATTTCTGGCATGACCGACCGATATGCTTTTAGTTTGCATAAGAAATTAAGTGGAACAGACATATAAATATATCGACTTATTTAGGTTGCAGCTTCATTCTTAATACGTGCCAAGAAGGAACCTAATCTTTCATTTAAATTTTGCGCCAACGTTTTCAGATTGTCCGACGCTTCCAGAACTTCTTTGGAGCGGCCAATATTCCCCTGAACACCAACTTCAACCTCGGCAACAGTCGACGAAACCAGCCCTACATCCTGCGCCGTTTGCGCCGCTCGTGATGCAATTTCATTTGTTGCCGCCCCCTGCTGTTCAACAGCAGCCGCAATCATATTAGATGATTCCTGTAGCTTGGTAATCACATCATTAATTTGAGTAATTCCATTTACGGTACCGTCCGTGGCTGAAACAATAGAATTAATTTGTTCGCCAATTTTTGCTGTTGCACTAGCTGTCTGACTTGCAAGACTTTTTACTTCACTCGCTACAACTGCGAAGCCTTTCCCTGCCTCCCCGGCGCGGGCTGCCTCAATCGTGGCATTCAAGGCCAATAGATTTGTTTGATCCGCAATATCAGAAATCAAATCGACGATTTGTGATATTTCACCAACTTGCGTTGACAACGCCTGTACATTCTCAGATGCAGCACTCCCAAAATCAACAGCATTTCTTGCATCTGTTGTTGAATTACTTACTTGCGACGAAATTTCAGAAATAGACACAGATAATTCTTCTGAGGCTGCCGCGACAGAATCCACATTGGTAGATATATTTTGTGAGGCATTGGCCGCACTTTCCGCATTTGACCCAACATCATGCGCAGATTTGGACATCATCTCAGCTAATCCTTGCAACTGATGTGAAGCCTCATCTACAGAACTCACAATGCTACCAACTTCTTGTTCGAAGGAATTAGCCATATCCAACAACCCTTGTTTGCGTTGTTGTTCTGATTGAATTTCAGCTTCTTCATGCTTCTTTTCAAGTTGCAGTTTCTCGATCGCATTGTTTTTAAAGATCAAGACAGCCTGCGTCATTGAAGAAATTTCATCTCGATTATCTTTTACCTCAAGCTCAACATCCAAGTTCCCACTCGCTAGGCTTTTCATGGCCCCTGTCAGAGAAACGACAGGGCGTGTCACTAAATATTTTATCAAAAGGCTCAGGACAATAATCACAAGAAATGGTTGACAAAACCCCTGCAACAACCGCGGTTAATCGAAACTCATTCGAGCTCGCAAATGCTTTATCTCTTTCGACAACAAATCCCAAATACCAATTTACGGTAGGGAGACCTTCTACTTTGAAAAACAGGAATATTTGTTCGGCGTCATAATTCACATTATTAACATTCATAGACACATCCGGTGTGTTTTCCGGATATATTTCCTTCATTGGTTTCAAGACATGTTCGGCATTTGGATGACTAATAACATCACCAAATTCGTTGACTAAAAAAGCGTATCCATCACCACCTAAATTTACCTGAGCTAAAATATCACTTAAAGTATCAATAACAATATCACCCCCTACAGCCCCATGAAACTTATTGCCATCCTGCACAGGGTAACTAATCGTTACAATTAAACTACCCGTTGCCGCATCCTGATAAGGTTCTGTTAAGACACCAGCTTTCGCATCGGATGCCGCCTTATACCAAGGTCGTATGCGGGGATCATAACCTTCCGGTAAAGGATCATTAGGTGACATAATCATTTCACCTTGCGCGCTACCAAAATACGTGAACGCAAACATATCGTTTAACGTTTTGTTATCTACCAAAATTCTAGCTTTTTGACTTGTCGGATCGGTTGCAACGTCTTGTGCTAACGCATTAACCAAAAGCGCCCGCCCACCCATCCAGTTCGAGATACTGCTGGTGGACAATCTACCTGTTTCTAATAATTCTGCCTTCAAATTTTCCGTTGTTGTTTGCTTCAACTCAGAGTCAAAATACAAAATGAATACTGCAAAAGCTAATACAACAACTGTAGAAGCCGCGATAAGAACCTTTAAACCAATGTTAAGTTTCATTATGCCCTCTTTTGGTAATGTTTAAAAACACTTACCCAACCCAAAAAGAGTAGCATCCTTTCAGAATATTACAAATTAATAATATAATAGTTTATTTGATCAAACCTGAAGCTTACTTCACTTCTTAATAAGCATGCTCTTCATAAAGCTTGCTTAAATCTCCATTCCAATCGCCATTATATTGATCAAGCAAGCGTTCAGCATGGGTTTTACCATATTCAACGACTTCTTCTAGAGCAGATAGGAAATGCTCTTCGCTTTCGCCCGACCAGTTTGCTTCGTTACGATTACGAAGGCCTTTCTTGGCAATTTTCAAAACATCGCGTGCGACATCACGCAACTTGCGACCATTCACAGTTGTATTCAATGCATGCATCGGCACATCATCACGCATCTTAGCGATATCTGCGACTGACCATTCTTTGATTAATGCTTCTGCTTCATTCAAAGCTTCGCCATCATAAAGCAGGCCAACCCAGAAAGCAGGTAGAGCACAAATATTACGCCATGGTCCGCCATCTGCGCCGCGCATTTCAATGAATTGTTTTAAGCGCACTTCCGGGAAAGCAGTTGTTAAATGATCATCCCAATCTTGTTGTGTCGGGATTTTACCTTCCCAACCAGTTAAATTGCCTGCCATATAATCTTTGAAAGACAAACCGGACACATCATTATAAATACCATCGCGATAGATGAAATACATCGGCACATCCAACATATAATCCACCCAGCGCTCAAATCCAAAACCATCTTCGAAGATGAAATCCAGCATACCACAACGATCATTATCCGTATCCGTCCAAGTATGTGAACGATAACTTAAATATCCGTTTGGTTTACCTTCTTTAAATGGGGAATTGGCAAATAAAGCTGTCGCAAGAGGTTGAAGCGCAAAAGAAACACGCATCTTACGCACCATGTCAGCTTCGTCTGCGAAATCCAGATTTACTTGCACGGTGGAAGTGCGGATCATCATGTCCAATCCCATGGTACCTTTTTTAGGCATATATTCACGCATAATCTTGTAGCGGCCCTTCGGCATCCAGCTTACATCTTCACGTTTCCATTGGGGATCAAAACCAAGGCCAAGCGCAACAGCCCCCATCTCGCCACAGATTTCTTTTACCTGTGTCAAATGACGATTGGTTTCAGAACAAGTTTGATGAATTGTTTGTAATGGTGCACCGGATAATTCAAACTGCCCACCGGGCTCCAAAGATACAGACGCGCCAGTATCATCCGTCAGGGCGATAACATGATCACCTTCATATACGGGTTTCCAGTCATAACGCTGTAAACCCTCCAACAAGGCACGAATGCCTGGGGTTCCTTCATAAGGTAACCGTTTGTGTGTTTTTGCATCAAAGATGAATTTTTCATGTTCAGTACCGATGCGCCAATCTTCAATTGGTTTACACCCTTTGGATAAAGTCGTGATCAGTTGGTCCTTACTTTCCAGCGGAACCATTTTTTTATTATCTACGGCCATAAGCTTGCCCTCTGCTACCGGTTTTATCCTGAGTATCTTTATATAGTTCTTATCACTCTCTATGAGGCGGGCGTGATTGCCAATCCCCACAAAAAGCCTGCCAACAGGATAATGCACTTAAAACTGCCGTTTCCGCGCGTAAAACCCGTGGCCCCAAACCAACCATGCTTATAAAAGGTTGATTGGAAAGGAATTCAAGCTCTGATACGGCAAAACCGCCCTCGGGTCCAATTAAAATTGCGGCCTTTTTGCCTTGGTGGGCGACAAACACTTTTTCCACAGCGTTAGCAGGCCCAGCCTCCGCGCAAACAAACAAATGGCGATCTTCTGGCCATTCTGCAAGGATATCTTCAAGTTTAGAAGGATTCTGAACCTCCGGCACATCTAGTCTTTCGCATTGCTCTGCGGCTTCGATCACAATTGCTTGAGCACGCTCCAATTTCATGCGTTCCGTATTACTATGCTTGGTAATAACAGGCTTGATTGCAGAGACGCCAAGCTCAGTCGCTTTTTGAAAAACCAGATCTGTTGCCGTTTTTTTCAATGGGGCAAATAACAGCCAAACATCAGGGGAGAATTCTTGTCCTCTTAATTGTTCGATAACTTGAGCTGATCCATTTTTCTTACCTAAATCTGAAATCTCTGCGGTCCATTCCCCATCTTGCCCATTAAACAGGATCAACTTTGCTCCAATTTGCAAACGCAACACAGAGCGCAAATAATGCGCCTGCCCTTGATCAAGTGAAACAGATGCACCTTTTAATAAAGGTATATCGATAAATAAACGGGTTTCAGCTTTCGGAGTCATTTATTGGATTTCTCTTTATGATCAGCAGTATTTTGTTTGGATCGCTTTGATATACAGCTAAAAGAATTCAGTAAATCTATATTCTTCTTTCTCCAACAGATTGAAGATAATAAAAAACCCCGCGACATGCACGGGGTTTTCTTCAAGTCAGTTAGTCGATTTAACTTAGCCGTCCAACCAAACTTTATGGGAACAGTTAAAGAAGCCCCCCATGGCACCAACCGGGTGCGGTTCAAACCCTTGAACACGTTCCCCCGTTGCTTCCAACTGGTTCTGGAATACAGGAATTGCCAAACCACCTTCTTCGTTCAATTGCTTCAACATATCGCAATACATTTCCTGACGTAATGTTTCGTTCAATTCTGCACGTGCTGCGATAATTTTGGCATCATATTCTGGACTACCCCATGTGGTTTCATTCCAGCCAGCCCCATCCATATGTGCTAATGTCAAGAAGGCATCAATGGTTGGACGACCATTCCAGCCAGACATGAAAATTGGCTGTTGCATCCATGTGTGAGACCAATACCCATCAGAAGGTGTTTTGGTTACAGTTACATCAATCGCCCCTTTAGCGCCTTGTTGATAGGTGTAAGCAATATCATTTGCCGCTGCGCCAGCCTCTTGGGATGTGAAGATTTCCAAAGATGTTACACCTGCTTTTTGGAAGTAGTGTTTCGCTTTGTCCAGATCATATTCAGCAGGTTTCACTTCCTCACAATACATTGGATAAGTAGGTCCAATAGGTGTATCAGCTGCAATTGTACCAATACCACTAAACACTTGTTTCAAGATCAGTTCACGATCCATCGCATGTTTAAAACCTTTACGGAAATTAATATCATTTGTCGGGGCACGGTCGCACATCATCGCAAAATTGGAAAATGTCCCTGTTGGAAGGTTATGCACATTAATCCCCGGCGCCTGAGACATCTTGCCAAATGTGGTTGGTGGAATATCACGTATCATATCCACATCACCTGAAAGAATCGCATTCAAGTTTGCAGTGCTATCCGGTACGGGAATAAATTCGATTCCATCCAAATATGGCATGCCATCCAAGAAATACTCATCAAAGCGTTCAAAATAAACCACTTCCCCAGGTAGGAACTCAACAATCTTAAATGGACCAGAACCAATTGCGCCTTTAGCAAAATCTTTTTGATCTGCCGGATGCACACATAGATGATAGTCAGACATGGTAATTGGCATATCCGCATTACCTGATTCCAAAGTAATCTTTAATGTTAGTTTATCAACTGCCTCAATGGAAGAGACACTTGCCAAGACAGCTTTTGCCGCAGATTCAGACCCTTCTGCTATATGTTTCGAAAATGAAGCAACCACATCATCCGCAGTAACATCCTGACCATTGTGGAATTTTGCCTTGCGTAATTTGAACGTCCAGACTTTTGCCGTTGGATCCACATCCCAACTTTCAGCCAAATCACCTTCGACAGTTAAGTCAGCTTTTTGACGTGTTAAGCGGCTATAAAGTTGATTTGCATAAATCGCATCAGTCGCCGAAATCATGCGTACTGGTTCTAACGTATCTGCAGTATTACCTTCTGCAATTCTTAGAACGCCACCTCGTTTTGGCGCTGCTGCATGCACAGGACCAGCCACTGTTAAAATGCTACTTGCTACAGGTGCCGCCACACCTAAAGCACCTGCAGCTTTCATAAAACCACGACGACTTAAAGCATTGAATTTATATTGCTTCACCAATGTATCTAGATCAGACATGAAAACACCCTTCCAGTTCAATTTAAATCTTTTCATTAATTTGAGGAGGAGCTTCTCTCCCCAATAGGTGCTAATCCTAGTAGGTAAAAATAAACGTAGCTTAAAGTAAAAAATATTTGGTGTTTCGTTTAATATTTTATACCCTTAGCCTCCAATGACAGCAGTTTAAATGTTCATAAAATGCTTTTATCTTGGCGAAACAATCTTTATCGGCTAAATGCTTCCCATAAGATAAATGTTCAGTTTCAGGATAGCAAAAGCATGAGTGAAGATAGCAAAATACCTGCGGATGCCAGTGACATTCCGAAAAAGGGGTGGATTTATTGGCTGCCTGCTTCTTGGCAACCATATGCAAAGCTCGCACGTTTGGATCGCCCTATCGGGACTTGGTTACTTCTGCTTCCTACTTGGTGGGGATTAGCTTTGGCAACCGCTGTAAACCCTGACATAAAATCTTCGGAAACAGTCTATAATTTTCCTGATATTACTTATGCAATTCTATTTGGTATTGGCGCGCTTGTTATGCGTGGTGCAGGATGTACATGGAATGATATTTCCGACCAAGACTTTGATAAAAAAGTTGCCCGTACAGCCGATCGCCCGTTACCGTCTGGCGAAGTCACAACGAAACAAGCTATTATCTTTTTAATTGCCCAATGTCTGATCGGTTTCTTTATCCTACTTCAATTTAACCTTATAACTCAGATTATCGGCGCATCAGCTTTATTCCTTGTGATCGCCTATCCATTCATGAAACGCATAACTTACTGGCCGCAAGCTTGGTTAGGCTTGACTTTTAACTGGGGTATTTTAGTAGGTTGGGCTTCTATCTATGGTGATTTGCACACCGCTGTCTTTACCTTATATACCGCGGGTATTTTTTGGACGTTAGGATATGACACAATTTATGCCCATCAGGACAAAGAAGACGATGCATTAGTAGGTGTTAAATCTACGGCTTTAAAACTTGGCGAAAACACGCGTATAGCTGTCATTTTCTTCTACGCTGCTACACTAGGACTTATTGGCGTGACTGGGTATTTATTAACGCTCCCTGTGTATTTCTGGATAGCACTTGGTTTGAGTGGCTTGCATATGATTTGGCAAATTTATCGTCTAGATATTAACAACCCTGATCGCTGCCTCGCCCTCTTTAAAGCAAATAAGAATTTCGGCTTTATTATTTTACTAGGATTTATCGCCAGTGGACTATGATTACTATCACGATGATCAAGATGCATTGCGTCAATTAATTCGCGAAAACACCAACCTTGAATCCCCACGTTTGTTACCGGAAATCCTATTGCATCTAGCTGTAGAAGATTTGCCGTTATGGCGCATGGGTGAAATGGAGCTTCAAGAAATCGGCTTAGGGACGCCTTTCTGGGCTTTCGCTTGGGCCGGCGGACAAGCCCTAAGCCGTCACATTCTTGATAATCCTTCACTTGTTGCCGGTAAAAGAGTTCTGGATTTCGGAAGTGGCTCCGGTATGGTTGCGATGGCCGCCACAATGGCGGGGGCATTTGAAGTCACCGCTACAGACATCGATCCTGTCGCAGCAATTGCCATGCAAATGAATGCAGAAGAAAATAATTGTTATTTTGATATCTCTACTGACGATGTCGTTGGTGACTACGGAGATTGGGATGTGATTCTAGTCGGCGATGTTTGTTACGACGCTGATATTGCACGCGCAGTTATTCCTTGGATTAAATCTTTAGCACAAGACGGACGAGACGTATTAATCGGTGATCCCGGCCGTTTTTATCTACCAAAACTTGGCCTTAAAAAAATTGCTAAATACGCATCTGAAACGACCAGCCTGATGGAAGATACTGATCTACGAAATGCACAGGTATGGTCGATTGATCTAGAAAAAATTGGTTGCAGTAGTAATGCCGAGGACTATTAAGCCTTTTGACTAATCAAAAAGCCCCGTGCGTAACACGAGGCTTTTTTTAATTCAGACAGAGTGGCTACGTTTAAGAATCCAACCAAACTTTGTGTGAACAGTTGAAGAAGCCACCCATCGCACCAACTGAATGAGGCTCAAATCCTTTCACACGCTCCGATGTTGCTTCCAACGCATTTGAGAATACAGGGTTTGCAAAACCACCTTCTTCATTCAATTGCGATAACAGATCATGATACATTTCTGCGCGTTTTGATTCATCTAGTTCAGCACGTGCAGCAATGATCTTCGCATCATATTCCGGGCTTCCCCAGACGGTTTCGTTCCAACCGCCACCATCCATATGGGCAATGGTCAAGAAGGCATCAACTGTTGGACGCGCATTCCAGCCAGACATACAAATTGGCTGTTGCATCCATGTATGGGACCAATAACCATCCGCTGGTGTTTTGGTCACAGTGACATCCAACGCACCTTGTGCACCTTGCTGATATGTATAAGCAACATCATTCGCAGCAGCCCCCGCTTCTTCAGAAGTGAAAATCTCCATCGAAGAAATTCCCGCCTTCTTGAAATAATGTTTTGCTTTATCCAAATCATATTCCAACGGCTTCACGTCTGCACTGAAATAACGATATGTTGGGCCAATTGGTGTATCATTAGAAATTGTACCAATACCACTATACGCCTGCTTCAAGATCAACTCACGATCCATTGCATGTTTAAAACCTTTACGGAAATTAATATCATTTGTCGGGGCACGGTCGCACATCAACACAAAATTAGCAAAGGAGCCGGTAGGGATATTATATACTGTAATACCTGGCGCTTGAGACATTTTATCAAATGCAGCGGGGGAAATGTCATGGATCATGTCCACATCACCAGAAAGAATAGCATTTAAGTTTGCTGTACTATCTGGGACCGGAATAAACTCAAGCCCATCCAAATATGGCATACCATCCAAGAAGTATTCGTCAAAGCGCTCGAAATACATAACTTCGCCTGGACGGAACTCAGCAATTTTAAACGGACCGGAACCAATCGCACCTGCACCAAAGTCTGTTTGGCCCGCTGGATGTACACAGAGGTGATAGTCGGACAATGTGATTGGCATGTCCGCATTACCGGATTCCAATGTGATACGAACTGTCAGTTTATCGACAGCTTCTATGGACTTCACACCGGATAGAATTGCTTTCGCCGCAGATTCAGAACCTTCTGCAGTATGTAATGCGAAGGAAGCTTTCACGTCTTCCGCCGTTACATCTGCACCATTATGGAACTTTGCTTTACGTAATTTAAATGTCCAAATTGTCGCTGTTGGATCCACATCCCAGCTTTCAGCCAAATCTCCTTCAACTGACAAGTCAGCTTTAAAACGTGTTAGACGGCTATAAACCTGATTGGCGTATAGAGCATCTGTTGTAGATGTCATACGCACTGGTTCAAGTGTATCAGCAGTGTTACCTTCAGCAATACGCAAAACTCCACCACGTTTTGGTGTCGCTGCATATGCTGGACCTGCCATAGTCAGGATGCTGCTTGCCGCTGGTGCTGCAACACCCAAAGCACCTGCCCCTTTAATAAAGCCACGACGGCTTAAGGCATTGAATTTGTATTGCTTCACGAGTGAATCAAGATCAGACATGGAAACTCCCTTTCCCGTTATTTCATATTTATTTCTATATTTATTATATCGTGTCTTTTAGAGACACAAATTTAGTTTATAAGGTAAATATAAGTCGATTTGACTAAAAACGACAAGC
>NZ_SMMC01000040.1 GCF_009711445.1 Curvivirga aplysinae
AGAATAAAGGTTAAATTATTTGTTGGGCGGAATAAGAGAGTGACGAAATGATCTCAGAATTTCTTTTTTATGTATTTATTGGGTTGATCATCCCTGTTGGGCTTTTTCGTTTGCTAAGCGGTGGGAATTACGCCGATGAACATTTAAGATTGGTCAAAAAGGGAAAGATATTTGCGCAGCCTTTGATGAATAAATCTGAAATGCGTTTGTATACAGAATTGAGAAATTGGCAACGGGCTTCAGGGAAAACCAATCTGAATTTATTCTCGCAAGTTTCCATGGGAGAAATTCTTGCAACTGTTAAAGAGGAAACAAGGCGTAGTTTTAATGCAAAACGTTTGGATTTTCTTTTCGTGGATCAGGATGCTATGCCGTGTATCGCAATTGAATATCAAGGTCAGGGACATTTTGGTGATGATGCAAAACAAAAAAAACAGGTGGAAAAGAGAGATAAGGTAAAGCGTCTCGCATTGGAAAAAGCAGGAATCGTTTTGGTAGAGATATTCCCCGAAGATCGTTAAAAAGAAATACAGGCCAAGTTAAACTTGGCCTTGGATAAGCTGTGATACCTAAATCGTTGTACTTTGGATGTTTTGAATACGATCTGATAGTTTTTGACGATATGCCCATTGCGCAGGGTCATTTGGTTTTGTGGCCGGCATATCGACTGGGAAATTGTTGTAGTGATCTTCGCCACGAACAAGGATTGCACCGTCTTCTGGATTTTTAAGCTGGCGAACATGTGGCGCAAGATATTGGATGTTAAGCCCAATACGACGATCATGACTTATATTCGGCATGGATGCATGCAAGGTCCATCCATGATGTAGAGAAACTTCGCCCGGGCTTAAAGGGCAATAAACCGCTGCTTTTTCATCGACACCAATCACATTTTGGCCGTTGAGAAGCACGTTATTTTCATCTTCAATGAGCTGATGTTCTCTTTTTCCACCAAGGTGGCTTCCGGGGATCATGCGCATGCAGCCACTTTCCATTGTTGCGGGGGAGAGGGCAAGCCAAGCACTCACCTGATCATCACAGCTTAATCCCCAATAGGTCAGGTCTTGATGCCAACTTACATGCGAAGCGGAATGAGGCTCTTTGATAATGTAAGAGACGCTATACAGAAGGATGTTCGGGCCTAAGATTGTCTCAACTGCATCAAGTAACTTTGGGTTTGTGGCGACTTCGAAAGCCGAAGGCATAGCCGTATGGATTTTGAACTTATAGTGTAAATTACCAACATCTGCTTCTGTGTGTTCCAAGATTCTTCTTTGTTTCTGCGCTTCTTGCTCATCCAGAATTGAAATTGGAGATACAAACCCATCCTGATCATAACGTTTTCTAATTTCAGATAAGTCCATTTTTCACATGCTCCCCAGATATAAGATTGTTATCTCTTGAGAGAAACTTTGGCACGGAAACCCAAATTTACATAATGTTATTTCTATCGTATTTGCGACAACGTGTGGTTAAGTTGCTGTGTGGTTATAAGTTGCTGTTTTCTAATATATATTTGGCAATATCTGAGCTAACTATATCCCCATTTAGATCTCGTGTTAGCATGTGATAACCTTCTTCGTATCGTTTTAGCGACCATGTTTTGTCGTTATTTTGCGGAAGTTGTTGCAAGAAACGTTCAACCGCATATGCAGGGACAATTTCTTCTTTGTCGCCATATAGAATTAATGTCTTTCTATTAAGATAGCTCGCCTTTTCCCCCGCTGCCATCATCAGCTCAAATAAAAAATATCCCGTATCCACGCGACTTCTTTTAATGAAAAGCGGATCTTCAAACATTTTGATTAACATTTCCCGATTGTCACTGGCGACCTTGTCTGTATGGATAGTAGGTGTCCAGCTTGGGGCGATTGCGACTGTTGCCTCAACAATGACGCGCTGTATCCAGGGAACATCCTCACGATATAAAACGGCAGGTGCGACTAAGATATACCCATCTACTTCAGGGGGATGTTCTGAGGTTGCTGTCAATAAGGTGATTGCACCGCCCATACTATGCCCAGTAAGGTAGATCGGTGTCTCTGGATGTTTTTCTTTTAATAATCTGACGACTGTCTTTACATCATCAATATATGTTTCGTCACCAGCCCAAAGGCCGCGTTGTTCTGTGGCACCAAAACCACGTTGATCATAGGCATAAGTCCATAAACCATTTTCTGCCCAGATCGTCGCGGCTTGATCCCAACCGTTTGCGTGATCGTTAAATCCGTGTAGGGCGAGAATAACAGCTTTGGGCGTCAAACCGTCATTTTTCCATACTTTTAATGGTAACTTAAAACCGTCTTTTGTGATGATTTTATCGTCATGTAATTCGGGTTTTTGATTGATTTCACTGATGGTCTGTAATGTTGGGCTACATGCCGAAATCACTTTCAAAGCAAATATGAATAAAAAAACCTTGTGAATTCTAGCCCACATGGCATAAACCTTCCCGAATTGTCCGCTGGCAAATCATTTGTCGTATGATATATAAGGTCAAGTTTTGCTGCATTGCAATACAGTGGAGGGCGAAAAAAGTGCCTCATGGGATGCAAGCTGATAAATTCACAGGATCAAATTCAAACTAAGGTGGAACCCCTTATGACCCAGATTACGCAGTTATATAGCGCGGAAGAAATTGCAACACGTATTGATGAAATGGCAAAGTTGATGGCCTTGGAAGTGCCAGAAGACATCATGGTTGTTGGCCTGTTAAAAGGCGCATTTACTTTCACAGCTGACTTGGTACGCGCGATGGATAAATGGGGATTAAAGCCACAAGTCGAATTCATGCGTTTAAGTTCTTATGGAAATTCAAAAGAAAGTAGCGGCGAAGTGCTCATGTCTGGTGGTGTGCCGGCGGATATTCACGGTAAACATGTTTTAGTCGTTGATGACATTTTGGATTCCGGTCGTACTTTGGCTTTCACCAAGCGTGTTTTCCGAGAGCATGGCGCAAAATCTGTTAAGTCTTGTATCTTGCTTGATAAGCCATCCCGTCGCGAAGTTGATGTGAAAGCCACTTATACAGGCTTTGAAGTGGAAGATTTATTTGTCGTTGGCTATGGCATTGATTACGCAGAAAAATACCGCCATCTTCCATATATCGGCACAGTTGATTAATTTCATTATTAGATGATTTGT
>NZ_SMMC01000077.1 GCF_009711445.1 Curvivirga aplysinae
TGAATACCGTGTATGATACAATGTAATATGGCGCAATTACTTCAGCCAAAGAAAGTATGAAGACTTTAAGTGCAATTGGGTAGAAAGTGTCCCACGCGCCAAATTTTCATGGGGCAGATTATTATTTAACCATATGAAAATATATTTTTTTTATAGAGATATGGTGCGGGCGGCCGGACTTGAACCGGCACGATCAAAAAGATCGGCAGATTTTAAGTCTGCTGCGTCTACCAATTCCGCCACGCCCGCAGAGACTGGGCTTATAAATTACAGGGGGTAGAACTAATCCTGTGTGCCCTAGCGCGACGAGGTGGACACTATACATGTGCGCCCCTAAGAGCAAGCCCGATTTTGGCTTATTTTTCATTTTTTTTAAGTTTTTTTATTCACAGTTACGCAATAACTTTAAGAGCTTAGAGTTTTGGCCCTTCTGTCAGTAAAGCTGCAACTAATCCGGCCACTAAACCAAAGATTAAAAACATGATCAGATAATAGCGAAAACTGTTTTTATGCATGCCACGGCGCCTTCTTGTCCGGCGATTAAAGCTGGGCTTCATCTCTGACATGCTTGAAGCTTTCATAACGGATAGTGGCAGAGCGCCACCAATAGCATCACCGCGATTTATTTTAATTTTTCTCATTGTAAACAAACAGATTTCCATAGTGGTTCCTAGTCTTCATGAAACATCATGAACAGAAAACACATCAAAAGATGGGCAAGAATTTGACGATTTAAAGGCAGATATGCCTAAACGGCAGGATTGTCGAGCTTATAAGCAAAGAATCAACTTTTTACAATTTCTGATTTGCCATTTAAAGATTCGATCAAGACCGTAACTTCCGCAGTCGCCAAATCAATCATTGTTTGGTCCGTTCCACGCAAAACAAGGGACAATCTAAAACCATTTGAGGCATAAGCCGGATAGCTTCCTAAATCCAATTCCGGATACTCGTTTTGGATCTTCCCAAGACCTTCTGCGATTTCCCCCTCTGGGCGAGAACACAGAATGGTTCGAGATTTCATAACTTCCCCACCTTGCAAGGTCGGTAAAATGCCATCAAGCATTGCTTGCATAATTTTGGGAACACCTGCCATCACATGCACATTTTCGACTTTAAAACCGGGCGCTGCGGAAACCGGATTGTCAATCAACCCGGCACCTTCCGGTGTCATTGTCATACGAAGGCGTGATTCGTTTAACTCGACATCCAGCGCTGCATAATGCGCCGTTAGGATCTTCAACGCTTCCGGATGTTGTGTGAGAGGTAGATCAAATGCCTTAGCAACACAGGCTGCCGTGATATCATCATGTGTTGGGCCAATACCACCTGTCGTGAAAACATAGTCATATTTAGCGCGTAAATGATTAACAGCTTCGACAATTTCTTCTTCAATATCCGGCACTACGCGGCTTTCAGCCAGGCGCACACCAATCTCATTCAGTTTTGTCGCCAGATAAGCTAGATTTACATCTTGTGTACGACCAGAAAGAATTTCATTTCCGATGATGATAAGTGCAGCACGAATTGTCATTTTGTCACCTTGTATTTTTCCCTATTGAATAAATAAGGAAGAATACAACAAACATCAATGCAAGATCATATAACTATTTCGTTTTATGCAGTTTCATGTTTTGGCAGACGTATAGAAATAAGTGTCGTTAAAGTTAAAAAGGCTACTGACACCCAAAGGCAAGCCGCCAATCCATAGACCTGATAAATCCAACCGGATAAAACCGTGCCTATCAAACGGCCCATTGCATTTGCCATATAATAGAAACCCACATCCATAGAAACACCATCCGCCTTTGCGTAATCTACAATCAAATAGGAATGCAAAGAAGAATTCACTGCGAAAACAGCGCCAAAGAGAAGCAAGCCTATGACGATTGAATATTGGATTTCAAAGCCTGATTGGATTGCCCATGCGACAGCTATTGTAACGGTGGTCAGTACCAATGCCCATTTCATGGCACTTTGCCCATCAGGGTTAACACCTCGGTGACGCCCTGTAATACTTGGTGCGAATGCTTGTACTATTCCGTATCCAACGACCCAAGTGGCAAGAAAGCCGCCAACCCAATAATGGTCCCAGCCAAAAATCTGACCAAGAAAAATAGGCAGTGCAACGACGAACCAGACATCACGACTACCAAATAAAAACATGCGCGCAGCTGACAATATATTCACAGATTCTGATTTTGAGAAAATCTGCGTAAACTTGACTTTATTTTTGGCTTTTCCCATATCCCGGTTAAGAAAAATGAGACTTAAAATCAGAACTAAAAACAAGACGGCTGCCATAAACATAACAGCCCCTTTAAAACCTATAATGGTCAGTAAAATACCACCTAAGAAGAAACCCAATCCCTTAAGCGCATTTTTTGATCCCGTGAGGATCGCAATCCATTTGAAAAGAGTTCCTTTCTCGCCGCTTGGTACTAATGTCTTGATAGCACTTTTCGCACTCATCTTATTGAGGTCTTTTGCAATACCGGAAAGTGCTTGTGCAAACATCACCCAAACGACAGTCAGATAAGGTGTCGGAACAGCCAGCATTAATAGGGCTAAAACTTGTAATGCAAGCCCAAGATTCATTGTCCTATTCAACCCAATACGCGCACCTAACCAACCTCCAATCAAGTTGGTTATGACACCAAAGATTTCATAAAATAAGAAAAGAAATGCGATTTCAAGCGGGCTATAGCCAATCTGGTGGAAATGTAAAACCACCAACATTCGTAAAGCCCCATCCGTCAATGTAAAATTCCAGTAATTAAAGGTCACCAGAATATATTGACGGATGTCTTGAGATAGATTGCCGAACATCGTCTTATCAACCTAATTGAATTACCTATACAGAACCAACTTTCCGGATCAATTCGGCCGCGCGCGTGGCGTAGCCCATCTCATTATCATACCATGCGTAAATCTTTACCATACGCTTATTCACAACCATGGTTGATAAAGCATCCACAATACTAGAACGTTGATCTCCTGTGTAATCGATCGACACTAATGGTCGTTCTTCATATCCAAGAACACCACTTAACTCTCCGACAGACGCCTCTTTTAATAACGCGTTTACCTCATCCGCATCAGTATCACGCTTCACATCAAAAATAATATCGGTCAAAGATGCATTTGCGAGAGGTACCCGAACCGCATGTCCATCGATCTTACCTTTCAAATCTGGGAATATCTCCACAATCGCGGTTGCAGATCCTGTCGTGGTTGGAATTAAGCTCATGCCGCATGCACGGGCCCGACGAAGGTCTTTATGAGGTGCATCCAAAATAGTTTGTGTATTTGTCAAATCATGAATGGTTGTAAAGCTTACTTGCTCAATACCAAGCTTTTCATGAATAACTTTTACGACGGGCGCAATACAATTTGTGGTACAGGATGCCGCTGTTACAATCTTATGAATAGTAGGATCAAAGAGATGATCATTCACCCCAACAACGGCCTCAAGAACGCCTTCTTCTTTTACTGGAGCTGAAACCACAACACGCTTCACACCTTGATCAAGATAAGCTTGTAAAATCGAAGATTTTTTATGCTTACCTGTTGCTTCGAGAACCACATCACATTCAGACCAATCCACCGCTGAAATTTCTTTTTCTTGGCTGGTGACGATCTTATGCCCCCCCACAATAATGGCCTTATCTTCGTATGAAATCGAATCCTTATTCCAACGACCTTGAACCGAATCAAATTCCAGTAGATGTGCTAATGTTTTTGCATCCCCTGCCACATCATTGATTTGTATGATTTCAATATCATCCCAATCAAATGCAGCTCTCAGAACCAATCGACCAATACGACCAAATCCATTAATTCCAAGCTTAATAGCCATGATTCAATCCTTAAAAGTTTATCAAATAAGACCCAGTTTCAATGAGTATATAAGCCTCATAGTTATATATGTAAATACATATATATGATTAAACATATATTAAAATTTAATTAAATCTTGTTGCTTATGGAAATAACCTAATCATGTTTATTTGTTATTTGAGAATTTTCGATTTTCCAGCTTGTTTAACAATTGCTTTTCAGCGTTGATAATACCTGGATTTCCGTTACGAATTGTTGAAATCACATGCCGTATCCAAACAGGAAGGTTTTCGGTAAATTTATAAAAAACCCACAAGCCTTCTTTTTGAACGGATAAGAAACCGCTCTCACGCAACAAAGCTAGATGCCGAGAAACCTTTGGTTGGCTCATACCCAACACATTGGTGAAGTCACTAACGGTTAAGGCTCCCTCATCCTCCAATAACATAAATACCTTTAGTCTTAGAGGATCACTTAATACTTTGAATAACTCTATGGGTCCTTCAACAGTGTTCTCACCTTCACCATTCAGAAGCAGGAATAATGTAATACGGTCCTTTAAATCTGTGAATAGATCGACAAAAGGTTTCAAACCTTCCTTAGGTTTAGGGTCCTCTAGATCCCAATGCATTAAATCACTATGATTGGGATAAGTTGCACATTCCATTTTTGCCCGATCACAAAGCGTAATGATATAATCGAATCTTTCAATATCTAGCGTCTCTACAGATTTACTAACAAGGCCAGCAGAAGAAATTTCAAAACCCGATAGAACCTCAAACACACGTTGATCTACATGAGATGGATTCATACCAGCAGATTCTACGATAAACCCATCTCCTGCCAATGATCGGAATAAAGCTTCAGCCACCTGCGAACGCGCAGAATTCCCTGTACAGAGGAATAGAACTTTTCTTGTTGTGGCAGATACCATTATGCACCTTTTAAATATTTATATATGAAATTACATATATAAACCGACAAAATAATTCAAGGAGATAGAGCCTCCCCTCCTCGCAATTTTGTGATCTGATCTAGCTTATTCAGAATTCCTATTTTCAGAAAAATCAATATACTTCTTTGTAAATTCACGATTGGAAATATGAGGTTACGATGAACCTATCTAAACTTATTTTAGCAACAATTGGCTCTCTCTGCCTTAACAGCATGATTTCTTTCGCAGGTGAAGTGAAGATTGAAAATGCTGTTGCAAAACCAACTGGCGAAAATAGTTATCGTTTTTCCGTCACCGTAAGTCATAACGATACTGGATGGGATCACTATGCTGATGAATGGCAAGTCATTGATGCTGAAGGTAATATTCTAGGCACACGTATTTTGGCACATCCTCATGTAAATGAACAGCCGTTCACCCGCTCTTCGGGCTCAATTGCCATCCCAGCTCATTTAGACAAAGTATATATTCGAGCAAAAGATAACGTGCATGGTTGGGCCAAAGAACAATTTGAAGTAAAACTCAAATGAACCTTTCTTATAAGCCGTAATAAATCGGCGCAATAAAAGAGAAAGCCACCCAAATTATTAAAGCAAGCGGCGTTCCAAACTTCAGGAAATCACTAAACCTATATCGCCCCGGCCCCATCACGAGTAAATTAGTTTGATATCCGATTGGGGAACAGAAAGAACAATTGGCAGCAAATAAAGTGGCAATGGCAAAGATATGTGGATCAATACCCGTTGCCAAAGCCAAATGTACACCAATAGGCGTGAATAATACGGCGCAAGCGTTATTGCTTATTAAATTCGTAAATATCATAACAATGAAGAAAAATGCGCTTAACATAACCGCCGCATCCATCCCGCTTAGATGATGCATCAACACATTTTCGGCAATATAAACCGCCCCTCCAGACAGCTCCAAGGAAGTTCCTAACGCTAGTGAAACCGCGACGATAGAGATCAATTTAAAATCTATACTTCTTATGGCTGTTCGTAACCTGATCGCTTTCACCAAAATCATTAAGCATACAGCTAATAAGGCAGCAACGACGATCGGCACTAGCTCGGAAATAGCCAAACCCACAAAACCTAAAAAAATAAGCAAACTGCGACGTGCATGTTTCATGACAGGCATCTCTTCGCCGGAATGTTGCAGGAGGGCTAAATCTTCTGAATCACTCAGTTCATTAATCCGATTTGGTGCACCATAGAGCAATAAAACATCGCCAGCTTGAAATGTGATATCAGTCATTTTTGTACGGATCATATGCGCCCGACGCTGGATACCAAGTGCCAAACAACGATAACGTGTAGCAAAATGACTGCGCCTTAACGTACCATTTATCAATGGACTACCAGGTGGGATCATCGCTTCTACGACTTCACGATGTCCCGCCTCTACATAGTTTAACTCATATCTCGCAAGCTTGCCCTCTTCATCTTCTGGTAATAGTCCATATTTCTGCATACCAGCGTCTGTTAAAACATCCCGAGGTGCACCTATCACCATAGTATCACCTGCCTTTAACGATATTTCTGAAAATGGAGGCAAAATCGCCTTTGCCTCACGCCAAATCATGAGAACAGTTACATCTGGCCGTTCCTTCAAAAATCCATAGATAGGCTTCTTCCCCACTAACGGAGAACTATCATCTAATTTCAAATGAGCGATAAACTGACGCCCGCTTCCATTGAAATCCTCGTCATCCAATGCATCTCCCTGCTTGCTAAGGAATTTTGGCAAAATAAATACAGCATATATTAGGCCGACAATCGCCAAGATTGCGCCAATAGAGGTGAATTCAAAAAAGCGAAGAGGTTCAAGATCCAGCTCGCTTAAAGATCGAGAAACTAAAAGATTGGTCGAAGAGCCAATTAATGTCGTCATCCCCCCTAATATAGAAACGAAACTAAGTGGCATTAACATTTGGCGTACATTTAGCTTGGATTGTTGCGCCATCGACATCAATATAGGAATAAAAATAACGACAACGGGCGTATTATTCATAAAGGCAGCAATTATGGATACAGCTATTAAAATAGTTGCGAATCCCCATAAGTCTCGCCCTCTACTAATATGTGAAAAAAATGTTGCGAATTGTGAGAGTGCACCTGTCTGTATCAAGGCGCGCCCCACGATGATCAGCGAAATAACCGTTATCAACGCAGGATTTGCAAAACCACTTAATAGAGCATGTGCATCCAGAAGATTCTGACCATCTTCACCATGCAGTGGAAAGAGATGGAAAATGGCAACAAGGGCCGCAATAGATAGTACCGACGTGATTTCTATTGAGAGGGTTTCATATATAAATAGAAGGATAACTATGGCTATGGCAGCAAAAGTAACCCACATGTGAAATAAAGAAATTTCATCTGTTAGTATCAATGCCGCTCCCTTCAACGTAAAGCAAACTCAATATAGCATCATAGAATTACCTTGTGAAGGAACTCAACTTCCTAAGAAGACTACGCAATAGTCGGGCCTAACTTCAATGGCTTATCTCAGTTTCAATAAGTTTTAGCCATTCATTTTTCAAACTCTCGACATCAGAGACAAAATTTGCGTGTGCCTTTCTTAATCGCAACCTATTTGGCACCAATCGGAGCAAACCAGCATTCTTCTTAACATGTTTTTTTACCGAACCTCGATAAGGGCCTATATATTCTTTTGAAATCATAAAGCGTCTTCGATGCCTCATAATATGATCCAAATGCGATAAAATTTCATTCAACGAAAAAGGCTTTAAAATGGAAAAGTCCACACCGGCACGCTGTTCATTTACTAACAAACTCAAATCAGCTTTTGATTGCGTGACAATTACAGGGACAAAGGGATCTAATAATGTCTTTCCCATTCTGATGCATTTGATATAGGCAAGCACTTCAC
>NZ_SMMC01000061.1 GCF_009711445.1 Curvivirga aplysinae
AAGTATTTTGCGAGCTTATAGAGATAGTATATATCTATTTCAGATTACAAATTGTATACAATTCTGTTATGCAATAGTATTCAGTCATAAAACAAGCATATTGATATAGATTTTTTTCAACAGGAATTGATGCAATGAAAATTGCAGAAAAAGGTAAACGAAATCAGGACAATTGGATATATCAAGAGGTTTTCGATGCCATTCTTGAACAACGCTTGGCGCCTGGCACAAAACTATCTGAAGATGCCTTAGGCGAAGTTTTTGGGGTCTCCCGCACCGTGATCCGAAAAGTTCTATTACGCCTTTCCCATGAAAAAATTGTTGCGATACGTCCAAATCGCGGCGCAGTCGTTTCGATACCTTCCATCAAAGAAGCCAAAGATACATTTGATGCACGTCGTTGGATCGAGCGCGGCGTCGTTCGTCGGGCATGCGAAACTATTAGCAAGGCAGATATCGGCATCCTAACGAAACTGGTTCAAAAAGAACACGAAGCCTACGCAGATAACAACAAAAGCGAAGGCATTCAACTTTCCGGTGCCTTTCATTTGAAATTGGCGGAAATTGCCGGCAACGAAACCTTGCAAGAATATCTTAAAGAGTTAGTAACGCGCTCCTCTTTAATCGTTGCACATTACGAAAGTAATAGCGCACATACCTGTACACATAATGACCACAAAGACCTGATCACTGCATTGGCTGACGGAAATTCCGATAAGGCCGTTGCACTAATGGAAGACCACCTTCAAGCCATCGAGGATAAATTAAACCTCAGTGAGGCCGATTCTGAAACCAACAATCTGAAACAAATCTTTTCTTCAGTCGCTATAAACCGCACTGATGTCCATCAAACTTAAGGGAAATAAGATGGTAGATATTAAACTCAATCCAGATTACCCCCGTGATTTAATCGGATATGGCCCGACCCCGCCAAAAGCCAATTGGCCTGGTAATGCTAAAATCGCCGTACAATTTGTCTTGAATTATGAAGAAGGTGGTGAAAATTGCATCCTTCATGGTGACAAAGCCTCTGAATCTTTTTTGTCTGAAATTGTTGGCGCAGATATGCGTGAGGCAACTCGTCATATGAGCATGGAATCCATTTATGAATATGGCAGCCGTGTTGGTGTATGGCGCATTTTAAATCTTTTCAAACAAAACGATATCCCGCTTACCATTTTCGCCGTCGCCATGGCGTTAGAGCGCCATCCACAAGCCTGTGAAGCTTTTCTTGAAGCAGGACATGAAATTTGCAGCCACGGTCATCGCTGGATCGATTATCAATATGTTTCAGAAGAGCTTGAGCGCGAACATATGTATGAAGCGATCGACATCATTAAACGCATGACAGGCGAACGTCCCAAAGGTTGGTATACAGGGCGCACAGGACCTAATACCCGTCGCATTATTATGGAAGAAGGCGGTTTTCTTTATGATGCAGACGACTATAACGATGATCTACCCTGGTGGACAGAACGCCCTGACGGCAAGCCACATTTGGTCGTACCTTACACTCTTGATAACAACGACATGAAGTTTTCAAGCCCCGGCGGCTTCAATTCAGGAGAGCAATATTTCGCCTATCTAAGAGACGCCTTTGATACACTTTATGAAGAAGGTGATGAAACACCCCGCATGATGTCGATTGGCCTGCATTGCAGACTGGCAGGTCGTCCCGGTCGTTTCCAAGCCTTAAAACGTTTTGTGGAATATGTGCGTAGCCAAGAGGATGTTTGGTTCTGTCGCCGCATGGATATCGCCAATCATTGGCATCAACACCACTATCCATCTGAATATAAATAAGAAAGACATCATAATGTCCGACAGTTTTAAAACTTTAATCCCCAGTGATTTGAATAAAGACGAATTCGTTTCTGCTTTTGCCGATATTTACGAACACTCCCCATGGGTTGCGGAACGTAGTTATGACAAAGGCATTACCAAGGACCATGACAAAATCGAGGTCATGGCTGAATTGATGTCTGAGATTATGTTGGCGGCTGACAAAGAATTACAGTTAAAACTTATTATTGCCCATCCAGACTTAGCGGGTCGGGCTGCTGTTCGTGGAGAACTCACAGAATCTTCGACAAAAGAACAAGCAGGTGCTGGCCTTGATGAGTGCAGCCCGGAAGAAATGGAAAAATTCCAAACCTATAATACGGCTTATAAGGAAAAATTTGGCTTTCCGTTTATAATCGCCGTAACTGGGCTAAACCGTCACATTATTTTAGATGCCTTTGAAACACGCCTGAAGAATACCGAGGAAGAGGAATTTCAAACTGCCCTCATCCAAATCAACAAAATTGCAACTATTCGCCTTAATCAGTTGTAAGAAATAGGAATACAGACAATGGAAATCATTCAAAGTAAAACACCAGAAAATATACCTGAATTTGCAACCCGCTACATCGATCTAGGACATCCTCGCCTTGGCACGAAAGCTGCTTTCACCACAGATGACTGGTTCGCCCCTGTTGAGCGCATGTTAAAACCAGAACCCGCCGTTTTCATCACAGATAAATATGATGATAACGGCAAATGGATGGATGGATGGGAAAGCCGTCGCAAACGCTTTGCTGGATATGACTACAGCATTGTTAAACTTGGCTTTTCCTCAATCATTAAAGGGTTCAATCTTGATACCAGTCATTTTACAGGCAACTTTGCCCCTGCGGCCTCAATTGAAGCCTGCATTTCAAATGATGAAGTTCCTGCAGATGACATTGAATGGGTTTCCCTTGTTAAAACCATGGACCTTGAAGGCGACAGTCATCATTTTGCCGAAGTGGATAGTGATGTTGCATGGACACATTTACGTTTAAATATCTATCCAGATGGCGGATTAGCACGTCTTCGCATTTATGGCATGCCATCTATTGACTGGTCTAAACGCGATAAATCCGAACTCGTTGACTTAGCAGCAACAGTGAATGGGGGCCGCGCGATTGCATGGAGTGATGCGCATTTTGGTGTGCCAGATAACTTATTAGCACCGGGTCGTGGTGTGAATATGGGGGACGGTTGGGAAACAGCACGTCGTCGAGTTCCCGGCTTTGACTGGTGCATTATTGCTCTAGGCCATAAAGGCGAGATCGAAGAAATCGAGATCGACACAGCCCATTTCAAAGGAAACTATGCCTATAAATGTTCTATTCACGCCGCCAATGTAAATTTCGGCACCGATGACACTCTACCAAGCCAAGCGATTTTCTGGGATGAATTATTGCCAGAAACAGAATTGGATATGGATCAAATCTTCACATTTGCAAAAGATAAACTCAACGACCTTGGGCCCATCACGCATATTCGCTTAAACATTTTCCCGGATGGTGGGATTTCCCGCTTACGCCTACGTGGTAAACCAACCGAATAAAAGAGCCCCCCCCAAGAGTAAGAAAGCTGTATATTATGACTGACATTAAGTTAACCATTGAACCATTAACCGCAGAAGCCTTTGCACCTTATGGTGATGTTATTGAAGTCAGCAATGATGTGCAGCATTTTACAATCAATAATGGCAGCACAGAACGCTATCATGACTTAGCCAAAGTCGAAACGGATGGGACAAATGCCCGCACCTTAATTAATATCTTTCGGGCACAATCGCTATCTTACCCCTTACAAGTGAAAATGATGGAAAGACATCCATATGGCAGTCAGGCATTCATTCCCCTTTCAGGTAAACCTTACTTGGTTTTAGTAGCTCCTTTGGGGGATGAACTGAGACCTGAAGACTTACGTATTTTCTCCGCAAAAGGAACTCAGGGAGTCAATTATCACAAAAATATGTGGCATCACCCTATACTAGCTCTAGAAGGTGAAAGTGACTTTCTTGTTGTTGATCGAGGAGGCGAGGAACATAACTGCGAAGAAAGATTCTTTTCCGAGGAAGATGTCATATATCTTTCACTTGACTGAACCGCCGCCCCATAATACTTCTTCTGAAAATTTATGTTTCTTCTTCGTATAATGGTTAAAATTTCATTGTGCGTTGCGATATATTGACGCAAAAGGTCAATTCCACGTCGCTTTTTTGCAATATTTCAAAATCTACCTGACATATAAACGTCTCTGTCGACGGGCTCTACAGCCTGCAAGACAGCGGGATACCGCGCATTTTACACATGATATTGAACAGACTTTTATAGCCTGACAAAAAGAATTCTATCGCGCAATTATTCTGCGCCAAGGATTTTGCAGCTTTAAATCTTTTATGTTTTGCGCCCTTTAACGCTGATTGAAAATAATTATACCGTTCGCCTTTTGGCTTTTCCGTCTGGTCCTCCCCTGTACCGGAACGGCATTTTTGACCGCATTTTCCGACGGTTAAAAGTTCAAAGCCAGCTGCGCATTTATTGGATAGGAAAAGGAACGAAAAATGAGCGATTCTGAAAAGAATAAAAAACCACAATCTGATCGTAAGTATGAGTCAAAAACTCGTAAATGCCTTATGTGTCGCAATGATTTTAAAAGCTCTTGGCCTGGTGAGCGTGTTTGCTCCAACTGCAAACAAACAAGCTCTTGGAATGATTCTTCCTTGGCTGCATAATTCCTTGCGCTAAAGAATCGCCCAAAAAGGCAAAATGAATTAAAGGCTCGTTGTTTTCAGCGAGCCTTTTTTCTATTCAATCTATTCAAAACTTCTATCTGTACTTATTTAGCAGAATCATCCTATAGTTTTGTGTTATTATTGTTTTTTCATATCAGCTTGATCTTGATATGAATTTGCGGAGTATCCCGACCATGATGGGCGATGAAGAAGATTTTGACGAAAATGACATGATGGCGGCCATCGAAGCCGAACAAGCTGAAGCTGCTGCAGGCGGCGGCGATGATATGGAATTCGATGAAGACGATATGATGGCAGCCATTCAAGCAGAACAAGCTGAGCGTGGCGGCGGCGGTGGAGCTGGTGGTGGTTCCGGTGGTGGGGATGGACCAGTTGATATGGGCGGCGGTAGTCCGCTAGATGGCATTGAACTTGTAAGTGCCGTCGAAAAAATTGGTATCGATATCACAGCTGTCCTTGGCACTGCAGAAATGAAAGTTAGTAACCTGCTAAAAATTGGTCGTGGTGCGGTTATTGAACTTGATCGCCATGTCGGTGATACTGTTGAACTTCGTGTGGCAGGACGCCCAATTGCACGTGGTGAAGTAGTTGTCGTTGAGGATCACTTGGCTGTATCTGTGACGGAAGTCTTCAAACGCGGTATGTATCACGATACTTAAACAACTAGTTTATCCGTTAACGTATGAAGGCCTGAAATTGTATCAGGCCTTTTTTATTTCCTTATCCCTTTTCGATCTCAAGAATAAGCGTATCGCCATCCCAGCGGCTAGATAATAATTTATGTCCTTGGCTTTCACAAAATGCTGGAAAATCCCTTTCTGCGCCGGGATCGGTTGCATGGATAATCACCTTTGCCCCGGCCTCCAAGGTCTTTATACGCTTTCTCGCTTTCAAGACCGGAATGGGACAACGCATACCTGTAAGATCCATAATTTCTTCGGACATGTTTATCTACTTTCTTCCCAAGTCACATTACAATTCGCCATTAAATAACTAAAAATGTAAAGTTTTTCTACACCTTTAACCAA
>NZ_SMMC01000146.1 GCF_009711445.1 Curvivirga aplysinae
TGCCGGCGTAGTTGCTGCAGTAACTGAGTAGTCAAAGAGTTTGGCAATTATAGGGGTATAGCTCAGTTGGTAGAGCGGCGGTCTCCAAAACCGTAGGCCCTGGGTTCGAATCCTAGTGCCCCTGCCAAAATTGATCGCCTCATCTGGAGGCAGCCTGTGCGCCGCTGGAAGAAATCTCTTTCAGCGGCTCAAGGTTAACTGGACAAGCAAGATTTACTGGAAAATAATGGCTAAAACATCACCAGCTCAGTTCGTTCGTCAAGTCCGTCAGGAAGTTTCTAAAGTTACGTGGCCAACACGTAAGGAAACAGGTATCGCGACATTGATGGTCTTTGTTATGGTGGCATTCATGTCACTCTTCTTCCTTGCGGTTGATAGCATTATTTCTTGGGGTGTTGGCCTAATTTTAGGTTAGGGCTGGTTTTTATCAGTTCGCTGTCCTATAAGCTGAATAGCAAACAGGCAATTTATTGGAGATTTAAAAGTGGCTCATCGTTGGTATGTCGTACACGTTTATTCCGGTTTTGAGAAAAAAGTAGCAGAGTCTATTAAAGAGCAGGCTGAAGCTTCTGATCTGCAGGATCAAATTTTGGACGTGTTGGTTCCAACTGAAGAAGTTGTTGAGATGCGTCGCGGTCAGAAAGTGAAATCCGAGCGTAAGTTCTTCCCGGGTTATATTCTGGCGCATATGGATTTGACAGACGAAAGCTGGCACTTGGTGAATAATACAGCCAAGGTAACAGGCTTCTTGGGGTCTGGTAAGCGTCCATCTCCGATTTCTGCGAAAGAAGCGCAACGTATCTTGCATCAAGTGCAAGAGGGTGTGGAGCGTCCACGTCCATCCGTTACTTTCGAAGTTGGTGAGCAAGTTAAAGTGTCAGACGGTCCTTTTGCAAGCTTCAACGGTATGGTTGAAGAAGTTGATGAGGAACGCGCACGCTTGAAAGTTACTGTGTCGATCTTTGGTCGCTCGACACCGGTTGAATTGGAATATGGGCAAGTTGAGAAGTTGTAATTATAGTTCTTTCTAAGAATTGTAACTTTTTACTTGCTTTTTTCGCTGAACCGATTAAATAAGGCGGCTCAAACGTAACAGGTTGCGGAAGATAGACCCTAAGTTAAAGCCAGGGCGTCGGACCGCGACCATACTCTTATGAGGATATTATGGCTAAAAAAGTTTCGGGCTATATCAAGCTCCAAATTCCGGCTGGTCAAGCTAACCCTTCTCCTCCGGTAGGTCCAGCGCTTGGTGCGGCTGGACTAAACATTATGGAATTCTGTAAGGCCTTCAATGCGCAAACACAACAAATGGAAGCGGGTATGCCGATTCCAGTTGTTATTACAGCATATGAAGATCGCTCTTTCGACTTCGTTACAAAAACACCACCTGCTTCTTTCTTCTTGAAAAAGGCTGCGAAGATTAAGTCTGGTTCTGGTGAGCCAAACAAAAATAAAGTTGGTAAAGTAACTGAAGCTCAAATCCGTGAAATCGCGGAAACAAAGCTTAAAGATATGAACGCTGTTACTGTAGAAGCTGCGATGGAATCCATTAAGGGTACAGCGCGCTCTATGGGTGTAGAAGTAGAGGGTTAATATCATGGCTAAAGTAACCAAACGTATGGCGAAAGCTTATGAAGGTATTGATCGCGATGCGCTCGTATCTGTTGTTGATGCTGTTAAAGCCGTAAAAGGCGCTGCATCGGCTAAATTTGATGAAACTATCGAAATTGCAATGAACTTGGGTATTGATCCACGTCATGCGGACCAACAAGTTCGTGGTTCTGTTTCTTTGCCAGCTGGCACAGGTAAAACAGTTCGCGTGGCTGTGTTTGCGCGCGGTGATAAGGCTGAAGAAGCTAAAGCTGCTGGTGCGGACATCGTAGGTGCAGAAGACTTGATGGAACAAATTCAAGGCGGCATGATGGACTTTGATCGTTGTATCGCTTCCCCAGACATGATGGCTGTTGTAGGTCGTTTGGGCAAGATCTTGGGTCCACGTAACCTTATGCCTAACCCGAAGTTGGGTACTGTGACTCCTGACGTTGCAGCTGCTGTTGAAGCTGCTAAGGGCGGTGAAGTTCAGTTCCGTGCAGAGAAAAACGGTATCGTGCATGCTGGTATTGGTAAAGCAAGCTTCTCTGAAGAAGATATTGTGAAAAATGCTGAAGCATTCATCAAAGCTATTTCTACTTCTCGCCCATCTGGTGCGAAAGGTACATTCATTAAGAAAATTGCGATTTCCTCTACAATGGGCCCAGGCGTGAAAATCGACCCGGCTGATGCAGTAGAAGCGTAATTTTGAAGGAATTCTTGTTAGCTCTTTGGTTTGCCGAAGAGCTAATTTGAAAAGTGAAGGGGACGCCTTTCACTCCTGTCCGAGATTGGAGGTGGCAAGATCTTTTGATCAATGCCTTAATCACCGCCCCCATGAGATAGGTTGGAAAGATTAAAAGTTTTACTTTTTAGATCTTATCCTCCCGGGCAGGCCAATGTCGGTTCTTTCATGTTGAAAGAACTGTGTTTGAACCGGTTTGAATTATCTGTCGCATGGTGTGGCAGTTGAGGAGAACCAAAATCGTGGAGACGATCAGTGAACCGTACTGAAAAGGAACAACTGGTCGCTGAACTGCGTGAAGCATTGGAAGCGTCTACAACCGTTGTAATTGCTAAGCAATCCGGTTTAACCGTATCTGAAGCTTCAGACCTTCGTGCGAAAGCTCGCGAAGCTGGTGCAGGTTACAAAGTAACCAAAAACACCCTAGCGAAACTTGCAATCGAAGGCACTAAGTTCGAGCACTTGGCCGAATCATTTACTGGCCCAACATCAATTGCGTTTTCTGAAGACGCTGTTGCAGCAGCAAAAGTACTTGCTGACTATGCAAAAGCAAACGAGAAAATGGAAATTGTTGCTGGTGCAATGGGTGAGCAAAACCTGGACGCTGCTGGCGTTAAAGCTCTTGCTTCTATGCCGTCCTTGGACGAGCTACGTGGCAAGCTTGTTGGTCTATTGCAAGCACCTGCTGGTAAAGTTGCGAGCGTTACACAAGCACCTGCTGCTCAGTTGGCGCGCGTATTCTCGGCTTATGGTAGTTCTAACTAAGTTGCAGTTTGGAAACCAAACTTATTAAAATTTTGCCTAACTCTGGAGAGATAAAATGGCTGATCTAGACAAACTTGTAGAAGAGCTTTCTGCTCTTACTGTTATGGAAGCTGCTGAGCTATCCAAACTTCTTGAAGACAAATGGGGCGTATCTGCTGCTGCTCCTGTTGCTGTTGCTGCTGTTGCTGGCGGTGCTGGCGAAGCTGCTGCAGAAGAAAAAGACAGCTTTGATGTTGTTTTGGCTTCCGCTGGTGACAAGAAAATCAACGTGATTAAAGAAGTTCGCGCTATCACAGGCCTAGGCTTGAAAGAAGCGAAAGAATTAGTTGAGTCTGCACCTGCACCTGTTAAAGAAGGCGCAACAAAAGACGAAGCTGAAGAGATGAAAAAGAAACTTGAAGAAGCTGGTGCTTCTGTAGAGTTGAAATAATCTCTGGCTACCGTAAGGTAGCATGCGATTAAGAGGGGCGCACCGTTTTGGTGTTGCCCCTCGACGCGCCTTGTAAGTATGGATGAAAATAATTAGATTTTTCATTGATATTTCAGGGCGTTTAGGCTTTTCTAATGAACGTAAATTTATGCGGGCTGCAGAATATCCTACAAAGAGGGCCTATTGGTGTGGGGGCCGACTAAAGAAAACCGCGCTAAACTGGACGTAAGGGGACGATCCTTTATTCGTAAGTGCCATAAGAGGCCGCGACATAAAGCAAGATCCGAACCTGGGTTAACAGATATTGGACGAGGAAAATATGGCCAACTCGTACACCGAACGAAAAAAAATTCGTAAAAGCTTTGGGCGTTTGTCTGAAGTGGCACCTATGCCAAACTTGATCGAAGTTCAAAAAGCTTCCTATGATGCATTCTTGCAAGACGGTATTGACGCAAAAGCGCGTTCTAAAACTGGTCTTCAAGAAGTTTTCGAAAGTGTTTTCCCTATTCGGGATTTCTCTGAGCGTTCTCAGTTAGAGTTTGTTCGTTATGAATTAGAACAACCAAAATATGATACTGAAGAGTGTCAGCAACGCGGTATTACTTATGCTGCGCCATTGCGTGTAACTCTGCGTTTGGTTGTTTGGGATATTGATGAGGACACAGGTGCTCGTTCTATCCGCGATATTAAAGAACAAGACGTTTATATGGGCGATCTGCCTTTGATGACACAGCATGGTACATTCATCGTGAATGGTACAGAGCGTGTTATCGTATCCCAGATGCACCGTTCTCCTGGTGTTTTCTTTGATCATGATAAAGGTAAAAGCCATTCTTCCGGTAAATATCTATTTGCTGCACGTGTAATTCCTTACCGTGGTTCTTGGTTAGACTTCGAATTTGATGCGAAAGACTTGTTGTATGTTCGTATCGATCGTCGTCGTAAATTGCCTGCAACTACATTATTGATGGCGCTTGATAGCGACGCAACACAAGCACAACGTGAGAAATTAGCAAAAGAGGGTAAACAACTTGACCCTGCTTTGGCAACAGGTATCACCAAAGAAGATATTCTCACAAAATATTATGAGACGGTTACACTTAAGTATACCAAGAAAGGTTGGAAGACAGCCTTTGATGGTGATCGCCTGAAAGGTGAGAAACTTGAGAAAGACTTGATCGATGCAAAAACCGGTGAGGTTGTTGCAGCGGCAGGCTCTAAGTTAACAGCTCGTAGCATCCGTAAGTTGGAAGAAGCTGGCCTGAAAGAAATCGCTTTGCATGAAGGCGAAGTTATTGGTCGTTTCATTGCCAACGATATCATCAACGAAGAAACTGGTGAGATCTATTTTGAAGCGGGTGACGAAATCACAGCAGAATCTTTGGAATTGATCGAAGACCTTGGCCTATCTTCTATTCCAAGCCTGCATATCGATTATGCAAATGTTGGTCCTTACCTACGTAACACATTGGCGGCTGATAAAAATGAAAGCCGTGAAGATGCTCTAACAGACATCTATCGTGTGATGCGCCCAGGTGAGCCTCCAACCTTGGAAACAGCTGACGCATTGTTCAAAGGCTTGTTCTTTGATGAAGAGCGTTATGACCTTTCCACAGTTGGTCGTGTGAAAATGAATTCCCGTTTGGAATTCGAATTGGATGAAGTTCCTGACACACAGCGTACTTTGCGTAAAGAAGACATTCTTGAGATCGTTCGTATCTTGATCGAATTGAAAGACGGTCGCGGCGAAATCGACGATATTGACCATTTGGGTAACCGTCGTGTTCGTTCCGTTGGTGAATTGATGGAAAACCAATATCGTATCGGTTTGTTGCGTATGGAACGTGCAATCCGTGAACGTATGGGGTCTGTCGATATTGATTCCGTAATGCCGCATGACTTGATCAATGCGAAGCCCGCAGCAGCAGCTGTTCGCGAATTCTTCGGATCTTCTCAATTGTCCCAGTTTATGGACCAAACCAACCCATTGTCAGAGGTGACACATAAGCGTCGTCTATCTGCCCTTGGACCTGGTGGTTTGACACGTGAGCGTGCTGGTTTTGAGGTTCGTGACGTACATCCAACTCACTATGGTCGTATCTGTCCGATTGAAACACCAGAGGGTCCAAACATTGGTTTGATTAACTCTTTGGCGACATTTGCGCGCGTTAACAAATACGGCTTCATCGAAGCGCCATATCGTAAAGTTGTTGACGGTAAAGTAACAGACGAAGTGATCTATATGTCTGCGATGGGTGAAGGTAAATTCACCATTGCACAGGCGAACGCACCGCGTAACGCTGATGGTTCCTTCGTTGAGGATCTTGTAAACTGTCGTTCTCGTGGTGACTATTTGGTTTCCCGTCCGGAAGACATTGACTTGATCGACGTTTCTCCACGTCAGTTGGTATCTGTGGCTGCAGCCCTGATTCCATTCTTGGAAAACGATGACGCGAACCGTGCATTGATGGGATCCAACATGCAGCGTCAGGCTGTGCCACTTCTCCAATCCGACGCACCATTGGTGGGTACAGGTATGGAAGGTCGCGTAGCAAAAGACTCTGGTGTGACTATCGTTGCGAAACGTTCTGGCGTAGTTGACCAAATTGATGCGACACGTATCGTTGTTCGAATGACTGATGCGACTGATGCATCTGAATCTGGCGTTGACATCTACAACTTGCTGAAGTTCCAACGTTCTAACCAAAATACCTGTATTACACAGAGACCTTTGGTGAAAGTTGGTGACCGTATTGAGGCTGGTGATATTATCGCTGATGGTCCATCGACAGATATGGGCGAATTAGCGCTTGGTCGTAACGTACTTGTGGCATTTATGCCTTGGAATGGTTACAACTTTGAGGATTCTATCCTTATTTCTGAGCGTATCGTGAAAGACGACGTCTTCACATCTATTCATATTGAAGAATTCGAAGTAATGGCTCGTGATACCAAATTGGGTCAGGAAGAAATTACACGCGATATTCCAAATGTAGGTGAGGAAGCACTTAAGAATCTTGACGAAGCTGGTATCGTATATATCGGTGCAGAAGTTAAAGCTGGTGACATTCTTGTTGGTAAAGTGACGCCAAAAGGCGAGAGCCCGATGACACCTGAAGAAAAACTTCTTCGTGCTATCTTTGGTGAGAAAGCTTCTGACGTTCGTGATACATCCTTGCGCGTACCTCCTGGTGACACAGGTACAATCGTAGAAGTACGTGTATTCTCTCGTCGTGGTATCGATAAAGATGAACGTGCCTTGGCGATTGACCGTCAAGAAATCGAACGTCTAGCAAAAGATCGTGATGACGAAAAAGGTATCTTGGAACGTTCTTTCCGTAACCGCTTCTTGGAAATGGTTGTTGGTCAAACAATCGTTGCTGGTCCAAAAGGCATGGATACAAATGTGAAAGCGACAGAAGAATTCTTGGATGAATTCACAACTGCGCATTGGCGTTTGGTTGCTGTTGAAGACGAAGGCGTAAACGATGCATTGGAAGCGTTGAAGAAACAATTCGATGATTCTGTTGGCAAAGTAGAAGCACGCTTCGACGATAAAGTAGACAAAGTTCAATCTGGTGATGAATTACCACCGGGCGTGATGAAGATGGTTAAAGTCTTCGTTGCTGTGAAGCGTAAGCTTCAACCGGGTGATAAAATGGCGGGTCGTCATGGTAACAAAGGTGTAATTTCCAAAATTATGCCTCAGGAAGACATGCCATATCTAGAAGACGGTACACCAGTTGACATCGTATTGAACCCATTGGGTGTACCATCTCGTATGAACGTTGGTCAGATCCTTGAAACTCACCTTGGTTGGGCTTGTGCAAGTCTTGGTCGTCAGGTGAATGAGGCTTTGGAAACATATCGTGCAGAAGGTCGTTCTGATGATCTACGCATCTCCCTTGAGGAAGCTTACAAAGATGAGAATATCGTTGAAGATCTGAAGTCCTATGGCGAAGGTGAACTTGTTGACCTAGCGAAAAACGTATCTCGCGGTATTCCGATCGCAACACCTGTATTTGATGGTGCGCGTGAAGAAGACATCAACGGTTACTTGGATCGTGCAGGATTGAAAACATCTGGTCAGGCGCGCTTGATTGATGGACGTACTGGTGAAGAATTCCACCGTGATGTAACAGTCGGCATTATTTACATGCTGAAATTGCACCACTTGGTCGATGACAAAATCCATGCTCGTTCTATTGGACCTTACAGTCTTGTTACGCAACAGCCGTTGGGTGGTAAGGCGCAGTTCGGTGGTCAGCGCTTCGGTGAGATGGAAGTATGGGCACTTGAAGCTTATGGTGCTGCATATACTCTGCAAGAAATGTTGACAGTGAAATCCGATGATGTCTCTGGTCGTACGAAGGTTTATGAATCTATTGTACGCGGTGATGACAACTTCGAAGCCGGTATTCCGGAATCCTTCAACGTATTGATGAAAGAACTACGTTCCTTAGGTTTGGATGTAGATCTGCATCAGGAAGAGCAATAAGAACCGGGCCCGAGGCTGGTTAAGTTTCCAGCCTCGGACGCCGTATTTTATAAATCGGCTGAAAAGCCTAGGTTTTTTATAGAAAGCGTGACACACGCGAAGGAGAGCCCTGATGAATGAAGTAATGCAACTCTTCGGACAGGCACAAGGCACAAATAATTTCGATAGCATCAAAATTTCGATTGCGTCGCCTGAACAAATCCGTGCTTGGTCTTTTGGTGAAATAAAGAAGCCGGAAACAATTAACTATCGTACGTTCAAGCCAGAACGTGATGGTTTGTTCTGTGCGCGTATCTTTGGTCCTATCAAAGACTACGAATGCTTGTGTGGTAAATACAAGCGTATGAAATATAAAGGCATCGTATGCGAAAAATGCGGTGTTGAAGTAACATTGAGCAAAGTACGCCGCGAGCGTATGGGCCATATCGAGTTGGCTGCACCGGCCGCTCACATCTGGTTCTTGAAATCTTTGCCTTCCCGCATCGGTTTGATGTTGGATATGACATTGAAAGATCTTGAGAAAGTTCTTTATTTCGAAGCATATGTTGTAACAGAGCCAGGCTTATCCCCTCTGAAGCAATTCCAATTGCTTTCTGAAGAAGAATATTTGGATGCTCAAGACGAATATGGCGATGATGCTTTCACCGCGAAAATCGGTGCGGAAGCATTGAAAGCGATCCTCGAAGATATGGATATCGAAGAGGAAATCGAATTCACGCGTCAAGGTATTGAAGAAACAGGTTCTGAAGCGAAGCGTAAAAAACTTGTTAAGCGCTTGAAGCTGCTTGAAGCGTTCTTGGAATCCGGCACACGTCCAGAATGGATGATCATGGATGTAATTCCTGTGATCCCACCTGAGTTACGTCCATTGGTTCCGTTGGATGGTGGTCGTTTTGCCACATCTGATTTGAACGATTTGTATCGTCGTGTAATCAACCGTAACAACCGTCTACGTCGTTTGATGGAACTTCGTGCACCAGACATTATCGTACGTAATGAAAAACGTATGTTACAGGAATCTGTAGATGCGTTATTCGATAACGGTCGTCGTGGTCGTGTGATTACAGGGGCAAACAAACGTCCATTGAAATCATTGTCCGACATGTTGAAAGGTAAGCAAGGTCGCTTCCGTCAAAACTTGTTGGGTAAACGCGTTGACTATTCTGGTCGTTCGGTGATTGTGGTTGGTCCAGAATTGATGTTGCATCAATGTGGTTTGCCCAAGAAGATGGCACTAGAGCTTTTCAAACCTTTCATCTATGCGAAACTAGAACTTTACGGTATGGCAACAACCATTAAAGCTGCGAAGCGTATGGTTGAGAAAGAACGTCCTGAAGTTTGGGATATTCTCGAAGAAGTTATCCGTGAACATCCGGTATTGTTGAACCGTGCGCCGACACTTCACCGTTTGGGTATCCAAGCGTTCGAACCAGTATTGGTAGAAGGTAAAGCGATTAACTTGCATCCGTTGGTATGTGCGGCGTTTAACGCGGACTTCGACGGTGACCAGATGGCGGTTCACGTTCCATTGTCTTTGGAAGCACAATTGGAAGCACGTGTATTGATGATGTCCACAAACAATATTCTGTCTCCTGCGAATGGTAAGCCAATTATCGTTCCGTCTCAGGATATCGTTTTGGGCCTATACTACATCACACATGAACGTGCAGATGCGGTTGCAGATGAAGTATACATTGACTCTAAAGAAGCGTTGACTGCTGCGTTAGAACGTCAAGATGTTGTCATGCGTGACGTAGCTGATCATCATAAAGATATGTCTAAACTGACTGGTGAAGAAGCTTGGACATTGTTGAAAGACGGCAAAGCAACTGCACATCGTCTACCTCTATTCTCTGTTATGTCTGAATTAGAATTGGCGCTAGAATCTGGTGCGGTTACAGTACAAACAAAGATTAAAGCGGTTTATGATACTGTTGATGAAGACGGCAATCCGGTTTCACAAAAAGTTGTGACAACACCGGGTCGCGTGATCTTGTCTCAAATCTTGCCACGTCATCCAAATGTTCCATTCTCCTTGATCAACCAAGTATTGACCAAGAAAGAAATCACAAACTTGATTGACATTGTGTATCGTCACTGTGGTCAGAAAGAAACTGTGATCTTCTGTGATAAGTTGATGGGCATTGGTTTTGGTTGGGCTTGTAGAGCTGGTATTTCCTTCGGTAAGGATGACATGATCATTCCTGAAACAAAGGATACTTTGATCGACGCAGCACAAACAGAAGTGAAAGCGTTTGAACAACAATATATGGACGGTCTGATTACTCAGGGTGAGAAATATAACAAAGTTGTCGACGTATGGGCTTCTTGTTCTGATAAAGTGGCTGACGACATGATGAAAGTTATGGCGGCTCCTGGTGAGAAAGGTCTAAACTCCGTGTACATGATGGCGCATTCCGGTGCTCGTGGTTCTGCGGCGCAGATTAAACAGCTTGCTGGTATGCGTGGTTTGATGGCGAAACCGGATGGTTCCATCATTGAGACACCAATTATCGCGAACTTTAAAGAAGGTTTGAACGTACTTGAATACTTCAACTCCACTCACGGTGCACGTAAAGGTTTGGCGGATACAGCTTTGAAAACGGCTAACTCCGGTTACTTGACACGTCGTTTGGTGGACGTTGCCCAAGATTGTATCATTATCGAAGATAACTGTGGCACAGAAAATGGTTTGACCATGCGTGCAGTGATCGACGGTGGTGACATTATTGAAGGCTTGGCTGAGCGTATCTTGGGTCGTTGCGTTGTTGAAGACGTGAAACATCCTTTGACTGGTGAAGTATTGATCGAAGCTGGTGGCTTGATTGACGAAGAAAAAGCAGACGAAATTGAAACAGCTGGTGTTGATGCTGTCTTGATTCGCTCTGTATTGACTTGTGAATCCCGTCACGGTGCTTGTGCAACATGTTACGGTCGTGACTTGGCACGTGGTACAAAGGTTAACCGTGGTGAAGCCGTTGGTGTTATTGCTGCGCAATCCATTGGTGAGCCGGGTACACAGTTGACAATGCGTACATTCCACATTGGTGGTGCGGCGCAGCGTGGTGCCGAGCAGAACTCTATCGAATCTTCCTTGGATGGTGTGATGAAGATCAATAACCGTAATGTGGTTATTGATAGTGATGGTCATCCAGTAGTGATGGGTCGTAACTGTGAATTGGTACTTGCCGATGAAACTGGTCGTGAACGTGCTCGTCACCGTGTACCATATGGTGCGCGTTTGAAGATGGACGAAGGCGATCCGGTTGTGAAAGGTCAAACAATCGCAGAATGGGATCCATATACTGTTCCGATCATCTCTGAGATGTCCGGTGTGGCACATTATGTTGACTTGGTTGAGGGGGTATCCCTTCGCGACGAGGTTGACGAAGCTACAGGTATCGCCTCCAAGCGTGTTGTTGACTGGAAACAGCAAGCTAAAGGTACAGACCTGAAACCACGTATTACATTGCGTACAGAAGATGGTGAAGTCATCACCCTACCAAACGGTATGGAAGCACGTTACTTCATGTCTGTGGATGCGATTTTGTCCGTACATAACGGTTCTGAAGTTAAGGCCGGTGATGTATTGGCACGTATCCCACGTGAATCTTCTAAGACACGTGATATTACTGGTGGTCTACCTCGTGTAGCTGAATTGTTCGAAGCACGTAAACCTAAAGACTTTGCGGTTATCGCAGACCAAGATGGTTATGTTGAATTTGGTAAAGATTACAAAACAAAACGCCGTATTGTGATCCGTCCAGCAGATGAAAATATTGAGCCATCTGAATATCTGGTACCAAAAGGGAAACACGTTGCTGTTCAAGAAGGCGATTTCATCTCTAAAGGTGAAATGTTGATGGATGGTAACCCAGTTCCACATGATATCTTGGACGTGATGGGTGTTGAGGCATTGTCCAACTACCTATGTAAAGAAATTCAGGACGTATATCGTCTGCAAGGTGTGAAGATCAACGATAAGCATATCGAAGTGATCGTACGCCAGATGTTGCAGAAGATCGAAATCACTGATCCGGGCGAATCTTACTATCTAGCTGGTGAGCAGTTGGATCGTGAGGAAATGAACGAAATCAATGATAAATTGATGGCGGAAAACAAACGTCCAATCAGCGGTAATCCTGTTCTTCAAGGTATTACGAAAGCAAGCTTGCAGACAAACAGCTTTATCTCTGCTGCATCCTTCCAGGAGACAACACGTGTCCTAACAGATGCTGCTGTTAATGGTAAGTCTGATAGTCTTGAAGGCTTGAAAGAAAACGTAATCGTGGGTCGTCTGGTGCCAGCTGGTACAGGTTCCGTGATGAAACATATGCGTCAATTGGCGTCCGAACGTGACCGTGAATTGACCGCGCAAAAAGCGGCGAATCGCAACCAAGCGATTGAAACTTCGGAAGAATCTTCCGAGGAACCAGCTGCTGAGTAATTCATAGTTACTTACTGCGTTAATATTAAGAACCCCGGTAGAGAAATCTACCGGGGTTTTCTTTTACCTATTTTGAGATTTTGTGTTAACATGGTTCTCAGGATTATGTAGTGACGAGCTCGGAAGGTGTCTTATGCGACTATTTCTTTCGTCCTTTTTTGCTTGCCTCTTAATGATGGCAATGCCTTCCTCCGGTAAGGAAATTATACGTCTCACCAATGGTGAATGGAAACCCTATCAATCTGAAGAATTACCTAACTATGGGCCTTATTCAGAAATAGCGAAGCTTGCATTCGCAGAAGTCGGAATAGAGGTGGAGTTTGGTTTCTTCCCTTGGAATAGAGCTACACGCCTTGTAGAAGAGGGACGATGGGATGGAACTTTCTTTTGGGTTGCAACGCCTGAAAGGCGTCAGAAATTTTTGCTGAGTAACCCGGTTATTACACTTCAAGAAGTTATTTATTATAATAAAGATCGCCCGCTAACGGTTGAGCAATTGTCTGACTTTAGCGGTTTAACTTTAGGGCGCATTCAGTCAAGTGCTTTCGGGGGACAATTTAACGAGCTTGTTACCGATGGTGAATTGTCGGTGAGTATCGTTCCGACAAATGAAAATCTATTTAAGATGTTGTATAGCGGGCGTGTCGATTTTGTGCCTGAATTGATCAATAGTGGTTATGATGCGATAGATTCGCTGCCCGATGATTTTGATAAGTCAAAGTTTGGACATTTGGAGGATTTTCAATATGGTTGGATTTCTCACATGATGATATCTAAACGGATTGAAAAAGGGCCTTACTACATCAAGCAGTTTAACAAAGGTCTGCGTAAACTTCAAAAATCCGGCAAATTGGATGAAATTCTTGCGCCTATCTTGCTACCAAAACGACATCAGCAGATTAACTGACCTTAACGATTCAGTTCAATGTCGAAATTACACATGCTGAGGATATTCAGTTCTTGATGAAAGTAGTCGTAATAGGTTGAGGTTAACTACTTTTTACCTTCAGCTTCTAATTTTTTGAACTCACGCATTTCAAAATCGATATAAGCATCGACCATTGGGCGGTAAGCTGCTTCTGCAATTGCTTCATCAAGGCCTACATTTCGCGCAAAACGTTTCACATTGTCGATTACTTGCTCAATACGTTCTGGGATACGAACGATATTTGCATCATCTTTGATGCGTCCTGCTTGTGCGACGTAACCTGCGCGTTCCTTCAGAAGAGTGATGATTTCTTCATCTAAGCGATCAATGTTACGGCGGACATCGGCCATGGACTCGCAATATTCGATTTCGCGCATTTTCTGCTTCCCGTATCAAGCCCTAATCTCGCAATTGAAGGGCGATCTATTGATTGAAGAACGTTCTATATCAGGATTGACTGGGAGGTAAAAGTAAAAATAAGGCGCGCGTAAATTTGTTACGCACGCCTAACATAAGGATAGATAATAAAAAAGCTTATGCTTTGCGGAGCTCTCCTAGAAGGCTACTAACTGCTTCTTCCAAATTTTGAGATAGATTTGCAATGTCACCTGATGATGTATCAAGTACTTCCGAAGCTTTACATACTTCGTTTGAAGCCGATTCAATATCAGTGATCATCGTGGTCGTTTCTTGTGCAGCTCTGGATACCTGCGCAATATTCATTGTGATTTCACTTATCACGCTATTTTGTTGGTCTGCGGCGCTTGCTGTATCCGCGGAAGCTTGGTTAATCTCAGTAATATTACTGATAATATTTTCCATCGCCAAGACAGCCTCTTGTGTTGCTTCTTGAATTTCGGCAATACGAGCACTGATTTCCTCTGTTTTCTGAGAGGTTTCACTTGCAAGTTTTTTTACCTCATCAGCAACAACTGCAAATCCTTTACCAGCTTCACCAGCACGTGCTGACTCAATTGTCGCGTTCAATGCAAGTAAATTGGTTTGGTCTGCAATGTCACGGATAGATGTGACAACTTCACCAATGTTGCTCGCCAATTGGTTTAACTCGTTCACCTTCTGGCTGGACTCAGATGCGCTTGCTGACGCGATATCTGACTTGGTTGCAACACTTGAGACTTGGGACGTTATCTCACTTGAACTGGCGGTCATTTCTTCTGTTGCAGACGCAACCGTTGAAATATTCTCACTTGTGGTCTTAGTAGATGACGCAACTTCACTACTCACATTATGAACACTACTGGATATATCTCCCATATTTTGGGAAATGGATTGTAATTCTGTAGAAGCGGATACAAGTTTTTCTATTGTCTTACCAATCTGTGCGTCAAATTGATCTGCCATTTGATGACGTGCAGCAACTTGAGCTTCTTGGTTACGAATTTCAGCTTGACGTTGTTCTTCTTCAAGTCTTTGTACTTCGATGGCGTTTTCTTTAAAGACTAACACCGCTTGCGTAATATCGCCAATTTCATTTGTTGTATTGAAGTCAGGAATATCCGTTGTCAGATCGTTTTCAGCTAAACGCTGCATGGAGTTGGTTAGAACACGTAGCGGCCGGATAGAGAAGATAATCCATGCTGCAAATAAACCGCCAAGCAAGATAGCCAGACTGGTTGCGATAATCATGATACTGGTAAACTCAGAAGCGGTTGCCTGTGCCAAATCGGCTTCCATCATATTTTTATCTTCTTGCAAATCGATGAATTGGTTAATTGTCGCTAACCAATCAACAAAGTAGGGACGTAGGTCTTGCATAAGAATCAAATATGCAGCATCTGGAATTTCTTTTGTTTGCAATTCGATCACTTGTTCAACCAGTGGATTGGTAGCTGCCTCGATCTCTTTAATACGTTTTAGAATATCTCGCTCTATTGGTGCAATATCATCTCGGGTTGCAAAGATTTCATCCATCTTTTTCGCAGATTTTCTATAATCATCTTCAAGGCGACGAATATCTGCAATTGTTGCCTGTAATTCTTGCTTTTCAGTAACAAGATAGACATCCCGAATAGCGATAGAGCGGTCATGCACACTTCCGCGGAAGTTAATAGCATAACGTTGCTTGACACTGTTTACATCATCAATCTGTGTAAGGGCTTTTTTGATGACATCAACTTCGGTGATCCCAACAATGGTAATCCCAACCATTAAAGTTAGAATAACGCTGAAGCCCATAATCAGGCGCGTTGTGATTTTGAGATTTCGAATAAACTGCATTTTACTGTTCCCACTATCCTATAGAGAGTACTATCTATCATGGTTATCTTGCTAAGATTATTACATAAGTAGACTAAGGTCAAAGCACAACCGAGAGCTCGTCACATTGCTGTTAGAACGCACGCAGGGATAAGAATAAGAAACTTTAGGTCAACTATGCCTCTATGGACCGATGAGATATTCTTTAGGTGATTCTGATTGATCAAATTGTATGCATGTCATAGAAAAGTCCCCCGTGACTGAATGACTGAAATAATGTTTCAAGATTTAGTTTTAAATGAAAGATTCAGACCAGATATTGATCTGGAATAATTGCTTGGAATCTTTTGCTTGACGCCACTTGCTTATCTGCATAGTATCCGCGCGCCTCTAAGAGAGGACTGGTCTGTGAGTCTGATGCGGATTATATCCGGACATTCTTGAAAATATAGTGTTTTTTACTTTTTCGGAAGTGAGGACATTGTCTTTTTACTTATGTGTATTCAGCGCCATACAGTTCAATTAAAGAGACATCGATTCAGTTTCTAAACCAAATTGGATCAAAAAGTTTAGGCCTGATTGCAATACGGAATGTGATTGCGATTGGGTTTAGCGCATTTTGTGTTTCCGGTTTTGGAATCCGATGTGTGCGAAATGTACATAGAGTAATCTGTTAACGGTCTGCTGAATGTTTCCTGATGGATAACAATGGGATCGATTCAGTGGCTAAAAAGGTGAAGAGTTAAAATGCCTACAATTAACCAATTGATCCGCAAAGCGCGGAAAGACAAGCCAAAGCGTGAAAAAGTACCTGCTTTGGAAGCTTGTCCTCAAAAACGTGGTGTATGCACACGCGTTTACACAACAACACCAAAGAAACCAAACTCCGCGCTTCGTAAAGTTGCACGTGTTCGTTTGACAAACGGTTTCGAGGTTACATCTTACATCCCGGGTGAAGGTCACAACTTGCAAGAGCATAGCGTTGTGATGATCCGCGGCGGTCGTGTAAAAGATTTGCCTGGTGTTCGTTACCACACAATTCGCGGTACCTTGGATACGCAAGGTGTTAAAGATCGTAAGCAACGTCGTTCTAAATACGGCGCGAAGCGTCCGAAGTAAGGAGTGGTATTATGTCTCGTCGTCACAGTGCTACAAAACGTCAAGTATTACCGGATGCGAAATTCGGTGATGTTGTAATTTCCAAATTCATCAACTCTGTAATGTTGGATGGTCGTAAATCCACAGCAGAGAAGATCGTATATGGTGCATTCGAAAAAATGGCTGGTCGCGTTGAAGGTGATCCGGTTGCTGCGTTCCATGAAGCTGTTAACAGCGTGAAGCCACAGGTTGAGGTTCGTTCTCGCCGTGTTGGTGGTGCGACTTATCAGGTTCCTGTAGAAGTTCGTGCTGACCGTGCTCAAGCTTTGGCATTCCGTTGGATTATCGAAATGGCACGTAAACGTTCTGAAAACACAATGACAGAACGCCTAGCTGGTGAGTTGTTAGACGCAACAAACGGCCGTGGTGCTTCCATCAAGAAACGTGAAGATACGCACAAAATGGCTGAAGCTAACCGTGCATTCGCGCATTATCGTTGGTAATCCATTCGTAATTCAAACAAGGAAGTAGAGTTATGGCTCGTACACATACACTCGATCTATATCGTAACATTGGTATTATGGCGCATATTGATGCGGGTAAGACCACTACAACAGAACGTATTCTGTACTACACAGGTAAGTCTCACAAAATTGGTGAGGTTCACGACGGTGGTGCGACTATGGACTGGATGGAGCAAGAGCAGGAGCGTGGTATTACAATTACCTCTGCTGCGACAACTTGTTTCTGGAACAATCACCGCATTAACATCATTGACACACCAGGTCACGTTGACTTCACAATTGAAGTAGAACGTGCGTTGCGTGTGCTTGATGGTGCTGTTGCTGTATTCGACTCCGTTGCTGGTGTTGAACCACAATCTGAAACAGTATGGCGTCAAGCTGACAAATACGACGTGCCACGTATGTGCTTCGTAAACAAAATGGACCGTACCGGTGCTGATTTCTACCGTTGTGTAGATATGATGGTTGACCGTTTGGGTGCGACTCCATTGGTGTTGAACCTACCAGTAGGTTCCGAAGCTGAATATGATGGCGTGATCGATTTGTTGAAAATGAAATGGATCCGTTGGGTTGGTGATGAGCTAGGTGCTTCTTACGAATACATCGACATTCCAGCTGAGTTGGTTGACAAAGCTGCTGAATATCGTGAAACATTGTTGGAAACAGCTGTTGAGCAAGATGATGAAGCTATGGAAGCTTATTTGGAAGGCACAGAGCCATCTGAAGAAACTTTGAAAGCTTGTATCCGTAAAGGTACATTGAACGGTTCTTTCGTTCCTGTATTGAACGGTACTGCATTTAAAAACAAAGGTGTTCAACCATTGTTGGACGCTGTTGTTGATTACATGCCGTCTCCATTAGATCTTAAAGACGTTGAAGGTGTTCATCCTGATACAGAAGCTGCTGATACACGTAAAGCTTCTGATGATGAGCCATTCTCTGCTTTGGCATTTAAAATCATGAACGACCCATTCGTGGGCTCTTTGACATTCTGCCGTATTTACTCTGGTACTTTGTCTGCAGGTTCTTTCGTAAAGAACTCTGTAAAAGACAACAAAGAGCGTATCGGCCGTATGTTGTTGATGCATTCTAACTCTCGTGAAGACATCAAAGAAGCGCACGCTGGTGATATCGTTGCGATTGCTGGTTTGAAAAATACAACAACAGGTGACACACTTTGTGTATCCGACAAGCCAATCATCTTGGAACGTATGGAATTCCCAGATCCAGTGATTGAGATTGCTGTTGAGCCTAAATCCAAAGCTGACCAAGAGAAAATGGGCCAAGGCCTAGCTCGTTTGGCTGCTGAGGATCCATCTTTCCGCGTTAAATCTGATGATGAATCTGGTCAAACAATTTTGGCTGGTATGGGCGAGTTGCACTTGGACATCCTTGTTGACCGTCTAAAGCGTGAATTTAAAGTTGAAGCTAACATTGGTCAGCCACAGGTGGCTTACCGTGAAACAATCTCCAAGCCTGCACGTGTTGACTATACTCACAAGAAACAATCTGGTGGTTCTGGTCAGTATGCGCGTATCATTCTTGAGTTTACTCCGAATGAGCCAGGTGAAGGTTATGGCTTCACATCTGAAATCGTTGGTGGTTCCGTTCCTAAAGAATACATTCCAGGCGTTGAAAAAGGCCTAGAGTCTCAAATGGACAATGGTATTCTTGCAGGTTTCCCTGTGATCGACTTCTCCGTGAAGTTGGTGGACGGTGCATACCATGACGTTGACTCCTCCGTAATGGCCTTCGAAATCGCAGCACGCGCTGCATTCCGTGAAGCTATGAACGAGGCGGGTGCGAAACTTCTAGAGCCAATCATGGCTGTTGAAGTTGTTACACCTGAAGAATACATGGGTGACATCATTGGTGACTTGAACTCCCGTCGTGGTCAAGTTTCCTCCATGGACCAACGCGGCCCTGCACGCGTTGTAAATGCGATGGTGCCTTTGGCAAACATGTTCGGTTATGTGAACAGCTTGCGTTCACAACCAAGATGTCGCGCACAATTCACAATGCAATTCGATCATTACCAACAAGTTCCTCAAGCGGTAGCGGACGAAGTTCGCGCTAAATACGCTTAAGGTTAAAAAGAATAAACTAGGAGTTTTAGCGAGGGCTAAAGAAAAGTTTGAACGTAATAA
>NZ_SMMC01000087.1 GCF_009711445.1 Curvivirga aplysinae
AGCTTATTATGCCTTAAGAAGCAAATAGTTAAAATACATTTTTAATTTAATTTTATTTATACAATCAAAGATGAATAAACTATTCAGCCAATAAACGTTCCACTTGCGCTTTTAACGCGTCATATTCGGGGGCATCTTTACCAACACTATTTAGCGCTCTCTTAAACAATAATTCAGCTTTTTCTTTTTCCCCAATACTTAAAGATGCCATGCCACTAAACCATAATGCTTCAGCATTTTCCGGATCAATCTGTAAGATACGTCCCATCGCTTGAAGCACGTCAGCAGTAGGACGACCACCATTTACTTCCATCAATGCATTTGCTTTTTCAAGTAGCAACGTGATGCTTTCACCTTCCAAACGAAGAAGATTATCATAAGCTTCAACAACCTGTTCTTCACGTTGCAGCACAGTCGCTGCACGTGCCATGCGCTGCCATCCTTCAAGATCATCTGGGTTATCTGCTAATTTTGCGGCTAACCCATCAACCATTCCAGTGATCATATCATCACGTTCTGCTGCACTCATACCACTCACATCGACGCCTGCAGGCGCATTCGCAAAAGGTGCGTCCGTATTAAGTGCCGCCAACTGATCGGAAATATCAATCCCTGCATCCTCTGCCATACGCATAGTTTCAAGATGGACAGCCGCTGTCCAGCCAGCTTGGTCCGGCGCGTTCTTGATAAGATCAATCAGGATATTCAGAGCTTTTCTAGGGTCACCCCTTTGATATTCAAATTGTGCAAGGTAAAATACAGGTCTTGGATCATCTGCATCTAAGGAAGCAGCCTCTTCGAAAAGTGCTTTCAACTGTTCATCAATATTGCCATTCGCTGCTAATGCTTGCGCCTCACCATATGCGGCAAGAACACCCGGCGCATAGCGATCTACACGTACCGCTTCTGCATAAGAAAACACCGCTTCATTCGGTTTACCAGCCTGCATTTGAAGAAGAGCTAAATCCATCCACGCATCCAGCAGGTCAGGATTTTCTTCTGCTTGACGTTTTGCATTCGCAATAGCCATATCCATACTTGGATTTTGCTCTGCTAAACGCGCAGCTTGTCTTTCTCCGTCACGTTCCGCATAAGGAAAGCTTGGCATCCCAGGGTTGCCTAAATTCAAATAGGTTCCAATGGAAGCCGCGACAACAATGCCAATAAAGGATGTCGCTACAATTATACGTAAAGATTTAGAGATATCTTTCTTATTGGCTGCGTCTTGGCTTTCGGCATCCGATTGCAATATACGACGCGCAATTTCTACACGGGCAGCTTCCGCTTCTTCCGCTGTTAAATCGCCTCGTGCCTCTTCACGTTTCACTTCTTCAAGCTGACTTTTATAAACTGCAGCATCATATTCTGCCACGCTTGCCTCGTTTTGAACGGATGATTTACGCAATAAAGGCCAAATCATCACAACCATGATAATCAAGGTAAATAGGGTCGCAACAATCAAAAATTCAGCCATAATTATTGATCACCTTCTTCACCCAGAATTTCTTTTAAGCGTTTTTCCTCTGCGGCAGATAATTTACCTTTTTGAACTTCTTCAACAATCTCTGGCACAGGATTGCGTCCACGATACCAAAACACCACAGCCAAACTTCCTAACAAGAAAATAATGAGCGGCCCAATCCAAAGGATAAGTGTTTGAATATTCATTGGTGGATCAAGCAAAACATAATTACCATAACGCGCAACGATAAATTCCAAAACCTCATAATTGCTATCACCTGCGACTAATCGCTCTCGTACAATAATGCGTAAATCCCTTGCAAGATCAGCGTCAGAGTCATCAATCGATTGATTTTGACAGACAAGGCAACGCAGATCTTCTGAAATCACACGCGCGCGCTCTTCTAATACCGGATCATCCAGAATTTCATCAGGCTGCACCGCCTGCGCTGAAAGTGGCAAAAACAACAGTGACAATATCAATATTAATTTGCGAATGGTCATTGGCTCAACTCTTCCACCAATGGTAATATATCATCTTCCAAATGGCGTAACTGGATGGGGCCTACATGGCGGAAACGAATAATTCCTTCTTGATCCACCACATATGTTTCCGGCACGCCGTAAACACCTAAATCAATGCCGCCACGGCCATCACGATCAATACCAATCGCCATATATGGATCACCAAGTTCATCTAACCAGTTGCGTGCATCTTCCGGTTTATCTTTATAGTTAAGACCGATAACATTCAGGCCTTCCTTTTCGGCCAAACGCGTAATCATTGGATGCTCTGCGCGACATGGCACACACCACGAAGCAAAAACATTCACAACACTGATTTGACCTTTGAGATCAGCTGTCTTCAAACCCGGTTTATTGGGCTGCAAAGGCGCTAAGTTCATCTCTGGGAATGGTTTACCAATCAGTGCAGAGGGTACAAACTCCGTACCTACTTCGCTGGCCCGTTGCAATCCAAAAACAAAATAAATCGCTAATCCAGCAAATAGAACAAGCGGAAGGATAAAAGGAAGGCGACGCATCATTTCTGGATAGTCCTACTCTGCAGCCTGAGTTGGTGAAGGAGACATCATGTTTCCTTTTGCCTGACTTCGTTTAGGTGCGCCAACACGTAGACGACGATCACTAAGAGACATAAAACCACCAACGATCAACAAGGCACATCCTAGCCATAACCATGGCACTAAAGGTTTATGATAAACACGCGTTACATATGCACCATTTGTCCCATCGCCACTGATAACAACATAAAGATCTGACCAGAGATTACTTTCAATTGCGGCCTCAGTGGTCTCACGACCTGTTGCAAAATATCTGCGTTTTTCTGGGAAGAGTTGCCAGATAGTTTTATCATCTTTGCGGGCTGTATAGACACCTTGAACTGCTGCATAATTTGGACCTTGTACTTCACGAACCCCTTCAAAAGTGATTTCGTAATCTGCGATTTCAATCACATCACCCTGACGTGTGCTATTCACAACTTCCAAGGTCAACATGCTTGCGCCTGTTGCGCCAGCAACAATCAAAGCAACGCCCAAATGGGCAATAGACATTCCCCATGCAGCTCGCGGTAACTTCCATAAACGACGCCATGTGCCAGTTAAACCTGCCTTTGGCCAACCTGCACGTTTCATCATTTCCGCAATTGTTGCCAAAGCTAACCATGTAGCAACAGCCAGACCAACCAACGCATAAGCATCACGCCCCCATACAGCAACACCAGCAAGAATACTTACAACCACGGTGATCAGAAATACAAAGCGCATACGTTGGATCACACCAAATAAATCACCACGTTTCCAACTTAAAAAAGGCCCGATCCCCAACGCAATTAACAAAGGAATCATCAATGGCACAAAGGTCGCATTAAAATATGGTGGACCAACTGAAACTTTATCCCCACCTGCAACCTCAAGGAATAATGGATAAAGTGTACCAAGAAACACGGTTGCAGCAGCTGCGCTTAACAACAAATTGTTTAACACTAAAGCACCTTCGCGACTGATCGGGCGGAACATCCCCCCGCCTTTCATATCTGGGGCGCGCCAAGCATATAAAGCAAAACTACCACCAATCGCCACCACCAGGAGCAAGAGGATAAATACCCCACGTTCAGGATCATTAGCAAAAGCATGAACTGAGTTCAAAACCCCAGATCGAACAAGGAAAGTACCAATCAGACTTAGGGAGAAAGTCACAATCGCAAGCAAGATTGTCCAGCTTTTTAAAGTATCACGTTTTTCAACAACGATGGCAGAATGCAGCAACGCTGTTGCAGATAACCACGGCATAAAGGAGGCATTTTCAACAGGATCCCAATACCAGAAACCGCCCCAGCCAAGCTCGTAATAAGCCCACCAACTTCCCAACGCAATGCCTGCCGTTAGAAAAGTCCACGCAAGTAATGTCCAAGGACGCACCCAGCGCGCCCAAGCTGCATCCACTTTACCTTCAATCAACGCTGCAACCGCAAAACTAAAGGAGATCGAACATCCCACATATCCTAAATACAAAAATGGAGGGTGAATTGCTAGTCCAGGGTCCTGCAACAACGGGTTTAGGTCATTGCCTTCTAACGGGACAGGAAAGAGGCGTAAAAAAGGATTTGAGGTGAAGAGCATGAAAAGCAAAAAACCAACGCTAATCATTGCTTGAACTGAAAGAGTACGTGATTTCAAACCCGGTGGTAAATCACGCCCAAAAACACTTACCAAAAAACCAAATAATGCAAGAATACTTACCCATAGTAAGAGAGACCCTTCATGGTTCCCCCAAACACCAGAGATCTTATAAAGTAGCGGCTTTAAACTATGAGAGTTTTCTGCAACATTCTGAACAGAAAAATCACTAATCAAATAGACATAAGTTAACGCGCCAAACGAGAAGGCCACACATAAAAATTGTGCAACCGCTGTCGGTGCAGCTAGATCACGCGCCCAATCACGCCCAGTTTGCGCCCCCCACAAAGGTATTACAGATTGGAGAGTTGCAACAAAAAGCGCAAGGATAAGCGCGAAATGACCAAGTTCTGCGACCATAAGTTAGTTGCCTTCCTCTTGCGTATGTTTCCATGTACCAGCACGCTTCATAGCTTCTACGGCCTCAGGCGGCATATAGTTTTCGTCATGCTTGGCTAAAACTTCGCTCGCAATAAATCGACCTTCGTTATTTAAAGCACCCAGCGCAACAATGCCTTGCCCCTCACGAAACAAATCCGGCAATATGCCCTTAAAAGCAACTTCTACATTCGCATTATTGTCTGTCACAATAAACAAGTTAGTCACGCCATCGTTAGCTAAACCGACACTGTCCTCTTTAACCAAACCGCCTAAGCGAAAATTCTGGCCTGGCTCAACGCCTTGCTCAACAATCTCTGTCGGCCCGTAGAAGAAAACGATATTATCTTCAAAGGCCAACAGGGCCAAAGCCACAGAAACACCAAGCATTGCCAAGCCAGCAAAAACAACGGTCATACGTGCCCGTTTGCGGGTACGTGCGCGGGACATACTCATGAGGTTAAACCTCTTCTTCCTTCTCACTAGCAGCAGAAGATTTTGCTGCTTTCTTTTTATTCTCTTTCATGGATTTCAGCAAAGTAAGCTCTGCTTCATTTTGGCGCCATATCACAATTGATTGTATCAATAATCCGATCATCATTACTGCGGTCAATCCATAGACAGGCCAGATATAAGCAGCATAGCCCCCCATATCAAGGAATGAAGTAAAACTTGTTTCGTTCATTAGCCTTCTCCTAAAATGCGGATGGTCCGAATACGTGCTGCAGCGAATTCAGCCCGCAAACGGATAACCAATAACATCAAGTAAAATAAGGTAAATGCACCCATCATTATATAGAGAGGTGTTAACATTCCTCCATCAATGGTCGGACCATCCAATCGGATAATACTTGCTGGCTGATGAAGAGTATTCCACCAATCCACGGAAAACTTGATAATTGGTAAATTTACCACGCCAACCAAAGCCAAAATAGCAGCAGGTTTCACACCGCGTTGAGGATCATCAAAGGCGTTTAATAAGGCAATATATCCCATATATAGGAAAAACATGATCAAGACGCTGGTTAAACGTGCATCCCATACCCACCATGTGCCCCACATGGGTTTACCCCAAAAGGCACCACTTGCAAGACAAAGGAAGGTAAATGCGGCCCCAATTGGTGCACTGGATCGTGCGATCAAGTCCGCCAATGGATGTTTCCAGATTAAGCTGCTTGCTGCACAAGAAGCCATCACAGCATAAATCATGACTGCCATATAGGCCGCAGGCACATGCACATACATTATGCGCACAGTATGGCCTTGCTGATAATCCTCAGGCGAGTTCAGCAAACTATAATATAGGCCCGCAGATAGCAGTCCGATAAAGCCAATGCAAAATACCGGGAATAAGGCATTTGCAACTTTCATGAATTTTGTAGGGTTCGCGAATTTATGCATGGCTCTTCTTATACTCAATCCTGAAGGATAGACAATTCATATCCTATCGTTTCACCGCTTTTTGATCTAGCGCATGATTTTTTGAAACATTCTTATTATTTATTTGTAACTGCCTGTCTTACTGCTGCTGCGGCTGCCCAAGGCGCCAAAGGAATTGCCGCTGCTAACAGTGCTGCCAGAATTAGCAAATGTGGTCGTATTGAAAAACTATTCAAGGCTGCATCAATTACAGTCACACCAAAAATTAAAACTGGGATAAATAACGGCAAAACCAGCAATGCCATCAACAGGCCTGCCCGGCGTGCGCCAAGCGCAAGCGCGGCGCCAACAGCACCGATTAAACTTAATGTTGGCGTTCCCAATAACAAACCATACATCAATGCAGGGATGCCTGACATATCCATGTTCAACATGATCGCAATAACAGGTGCCAAAATGACGAGAGGCAACGTGGCGCTCAACCAATGAGCCAGTGTTTTTGCCAAAGCTAAAATGATGAATGGTTGAGGCCCCAGCAGCATAACTTCCAAAGACCCATCTTCGTAATCATGTGCAAAAATACGATCCAAGGAAAGCAAGATAGATAGCAGCGCCAAGACCCAAACAACACCGGAAGCAATACGACCAAGAACAGCGGGGTCGGGCCCAACACCTAGTGGGAATAATGCAGCAGCAATCACAAAGAAAACAAGGATCATATATAGATCCGTACTTTGCCGAAACCCCATCACCAGATCTCGCTTGAGCAGAGAGAGGAAGGCCTTAAACATTTAATCCCTCCGCCTCAGCTTGTTTTGCAAGCATCGCCTGTGTTTCAGAAAACTCTGCCATATCAAGTTGTTTTACGTCAGGCACATCAATTCCTACATGCGTAGAAAGTAAAACGATCCCATCACTTGCGCGATGTTGAGCAATTTTGTTTTCAAGTAACTTGCAGCTTTCAATATCTAATCCAACAGTCGGCTCATCCAATAGCCAAATGGGTTTATCTTCCAAAAATAATCGGGCCAAAGTTAAACGACGACGCTGCCCACTTGAAAGCACACGTCCCTGTAAATCGGAAATGGCGGTTAGATCCATCGCCTCCATTGCAGTAGGAATTTTTTCTTCCGCCCCATATAATGCTGCCCAATATGTAAGGTTTTCCCTCACTGTAAGGGGCGCTTTGATCGGATTTGCATGACCAATATATGTCATCATTTCTTCGACAGTATAATCCTCACCCAAATTCATCTCGCCGGAAAAGGCTGGTATGAGGCCTGCTAACACACGAAGCAGGCTGGACTTTCCGCTTCCATTAGGGCCATGCAATACCATCGCCTCTCCTGCTCTTAATTCAAAAGAGAGAGACGAAAAAATAAGGCTATGCCCCCGAAGGCACGCCAGATCATGCACCTTAAAAGCTGTCATAGGAATTGATTATACCAAGCCTGCCATTTCGCCAAGAAAGAAAGCTATTTCAAACGGTAGAAACGCAAAGATTTGACCTAAAACAAATTTATTATGAGTTACTTTCCAAGACTTTTTGAATAGCTTCAATTGTTTCATCAATAGATTTCGGCAGTAAATTATCATAAGCATGTAATGCATAGATAGGGGTTGGATCGGAGTTAGAAGTTTCAAGTAAAGGGACTAAGTCCCCTACCCTAACATCGTCTAATACGCCAATATTCGGCAGCAACGCAATTCCCAAACCTTGCTTGGCAAACGCCGTAACTGCTTCAATCGTATTCCCACGTAAACGTGGTTTAAATTCTAAACTTACTTCTTCCTGATCTCCTCCAAGTTTAACAAGATGTTCAACAATCTGCGTTTCCCGACTATGTGCGATATAAGGAAGAGAATTTAACCAATCAATAAATTCAGGCGTTCGTTTGTCTGCCGCATGCGCCAATAAGCTAGGTGCGATATACAAAACATCATATAATTCGCCGATACGTCGTGCACGCAGGTCACTATCTGGTAAGGTTCCAACAGTAATTGATAGATCAATACCTTCTGCCACTAGGTTTAATCGCTTATCATCTGCAATTACATTTGGTGTTAAATCAGGATATAGTTTTAAAAGACGGGAAATAGCTGGAACGATAATTGGGGTTATAAAAGCGTGAGGAGCTGTAATCGTCAGTGCACCAGACGGTTTTGCCCCAAAAGCTTCCATCTCTGTTTTTGCCATTTGTGACAAAGCCAGCATCTCTTTACACTTATGATAATAACGTTCCCCCGCCGGTGTTAATGAAAAACGGCGTGTTGTACGCACAGCCAATTTTACATTCAGCTGTTCTTCCAAACGTTTCAAATTTTGGCTAACCGCAGATTTAGCTATACTCAATTCATCCGCTGCACCTGTGATACTTCCAGCTTCAACCACGGTCACAAATGTTAAGGGTAATGTAGAAAGC
>NZ_SMMC01000093.1 GCF_009711445.1 Curvivirga aplysinae
AAAAAACATCATTCTAGTTGTATCCAGAAAGCAACTATGAAAAGAACAAAAAATATTCATTCTCCAATTAGAATAAAACCTACATAAAACAGGGTTTTGCTTACGATAATTTGCGAATGCGAGTAATTCTTATTTTCTTGCCGTTATTTTCAAGTCGTGATAAACAGCATTCACATCAAACTAACTACCAATGAATAAGTTGTAGGATTAAAGACATGAAACTTTTGGTTAAATTAGGGGCGACAGCACTCTCTGTGTCATTGCTGTCTTCTAGCGTTCTAGCAGGTGAGCCAGTATATTCCGGTTTCCCAGTAACAGTTAAAGGCTATGAAGGTGATAAAAAAACATCTGTTGCTTATACAGGTCAAATCGCACGTCAGGTCTTGCATGATTCTTTGAAGAAATTAGCTGGTAAAGGTAACGGCCAACCAAACGAAGAATTAAAAGCTCAATTGATGTCTTACTTTGAAGGTAAAGACGCAGGTCGTGCTATCATCGCACCGAAAACCAAAGGTGATTTCATCATTGCTGAAACAGATGTTGATTCCATCAGCAAAAAGAAAAATCTAGCTGGTAAAACATATTCCGGCGTTGTAACAGGTATGCCAAATGGCATGACTGGTGCAGAACTTGTTACTTTCTGGATCGACAAAGCATCTTCTGCAAATAAAGGTGAAGATCTTGAAGCTGGTTACAATTACCCACAATTGATCTCCAAATTCTTGATGGGTGCAGTTATGTATAACCAAGCTGTCGACAATTATTTGGATGAAAAATTAGACGCAGATAAAAAGCCTAACGATAAGCCATATAGTGAAGGCGCAGCCTATACCGGTAAAGAACATGCTTGGGATGAAGCATTCGGCTATTTCGGTGCGCCTGCGCATGCATTGTCTCTTTCTCCGAAAGAAGTTTACGGCATCGCGAAACTTGGCAGCAAATCTGATGATCCTGTAAGTGTGTTGAAACTTGCTGATGCCAATGGTGATGGCAAAGTCAATATGAAATCTGAAATGGTGTTCGGTCCTGCTTATTACGCAGCTGGTGCTGACAAAGGTGGTAAATCCAACTACCTGCATACAATCACCAAAGCTTTCATTGATGGCCGTCAATTAATTGCGGATGCAAATGGTGAAAAACTTACAGATGCCCAACGTGACCAGTTGAAAAAATACGCAGCTGTCATTGAGAGCAATTGGGAAAAAGTTTTGGCAGAAGCAACATATAAATATGCGGGTTCCGTATATAAGGACATGCAAAAGCTTCAAACCATTAAAGAATCTGGTGGTGATTTAACAAAAGCATGGAAAGCCTATGTGAAACATTGGGGTGAGTTGAAAGGTTTCGCCTTGGCGCTTCAAACAGGTCGTAACAACCTAGCTGCGACAGCAACTCAGTTGAACCGTTTGATCGGTTACAGCCCATTGACATTGAACAATGAGCAAGTTTCCGACATCTCTGCAAATGGTGATTACCTAAGTGGTGAGACAATGGAATGGGGCATTTACATGCTTCATATGGCACGCGTTCAAAAATTGCTTGATGAAACATTTGGCTTGAAAGCTAAGTCTAATGACGTAACAGGCGAAATAGCTGCTTTGACAGATAGCTTGGGTGACGCACTTTCCGCTGAAACCGACTAATATCGTCATAAAATAATTTAGAATCAGGCAGGTATTTTCTTTAAGATTTTACCTGCCTGTTCTATTTTGCCGCTATGGATTTAGGAACAGTTACAACTTTACTCTGGGATGCGATCAGCCCGTTATTCTCCCCACAGAAGCGAATTTTTGTGGGATATCTTGCTGCGTCTATTCCGCTGATCATCCTATATTGTTTAATCTCTCGACAAAAAATCAGACGCTTCTGCCAAAGTTTCTTTTCCAAAGATATCTGGTTCAGCAAATCTGCCCAATTGGATTATAGTATTTTCATAATCAATCGCATTTTCATGCTACTTATGGCACCGATCCTTTTAACCAAACTAGCCGTCGCCACATATTTGTTTGAAGAATTTCATGTGATCTTTAACGGTCGACCTTCAGCTGAAGGTATCTTACCGGATTGGGCCGTTAGCTTATCTTTTACATTCTTGATTTTCCTGTTTGATGATGCTTCCAAATACTGGTTACATCGCCTCATGCATCGCAATCACTTTTTATGGCAATTCCATAAAATCCACCATGATGCGGAGAAACTAACTCCCTTTACAGTTTATCGAATTCATCCTGTGGAAGCCCTTCTTTTCAGTGTCCGGGCTGTTCTTATTCAAGGTTTCGTGATTGCTCTCTTTATCTTCTTCTTCGGATTAAATGTGACCTTAATCGATATTTTGGGGGCGAACTTTATTATTTTCCTATTCAACATCACTGGTGCCAACCTACGTCATTCTCATGTTCGTATTACCTATGGAAACTGGTTAGAGAAATTCTTTATTTCGCCTGCACAGCACCAAATACATCATTCTGACAATGTCAAACATTACGATAAAAACTTTGGTGTTGTACTCGCTATATGGGATTGGATCGGCGGCAGTTTACTGCTTGCCTCCAACACCCCAAAAAAGATCACCTTTGGCAATAAAAACACGTCAGACAAGATACATAGCCTACCTTATACATATCTTGCCCCTTTTCAACATTCCGGTAAAAGGATGATAAAACTGTTATCACCGCCTGTTAAAGAGAAACCAATAAACAAGTCCTCTCTTTGACCTATATATCCTTTAACGTATTCATATGCGTTTACATTCATAAAACCAACAGGGCGCTAAGGAAACGTAGGATAAATCATTCGCAGTTAGGTTCAAAACCAGACATTCCAGTAATCCTAATGCGCTTCACATCAGATAAATAAGGGAGTCTTTCTTGAGCTTTTTGCACGGCATCACCTTGTAGCGTTGCGACAATAATCTCTTCCTCTTGGCCTGCGCGAGCCAATTCGTCACCATTTGGTGCAATAATACAACTGGCACCTAAATAGTTCATATCACCTTCTTGGCCTGCTTGATTGGCATAAGCCACATAGATACCGTTTTCAAATGCACGGGTTGGGATAAGTTTTTTTGCAACAACATCCCATTGCGCGCCTAATGCTGTGGGCACTAAAACCAACTCAACACCTTGAGTAGCTATATGTCGAAAAGTTTCTGGAAATTCAGCATCATAACAAATAAGAGTTGCCACCTTAAAATCGCCAAGTTCAAAAATGTTGCATCCCTGCCCAGCTTCAAAATGATCCCCTTCAAATCCCGGAGGCAGGATAAGTTTACGGTGAATGTTTAAACAACGTCCACTCGCATCAAAACATGTTGCAGAATTATAGAGCTTTCCACCTAGCTTCTCTGGAAAACCATATTGAATTGCCACGTTAAATTCTTTGCAAAGAGCAGATATGCGTTTTGCATATGGCCCATCATTAGCTTCCGCCCATTCAAGAAGCTTCTTCCCTTTGTTATATCCCGTCAGAAAAAGTTCAGGCAGCACAAGGACATCAACTTTATGGGAAGATAAATCTTTTAGTTTGCGTTCCAACCAACCAATACGTTCTTCAGGTCCCTCAAGTGCCCCGGAAGATTGAGCAATCGCAAGTCTCAGCTCTCGCATAACATTGCCCCCTAAGCGATCAATAACTCGCGAGGATAGCTTGTAATATAATCAAAACCTGTTTCTGTCACGACGATGGAATCACCGATACGACCACCGAGTGAATCAATGGAAATGCCGCCATCAACCGCAAAGGTCATGCCGGGTTGAAGAACCGTTTTATCACCGGCCTTCAGCTCTGGTGCTTCCAGATAAGCAACACCAATGGAACGTCCGGTTCGATAACCCGTTTCATAACCACGTTCCTTATATATTTCATTAGCTGCAGCGGCGATATCTTCTGCTAATACTCCCGGTTTAATCGCATGAATGGCGGCTTGTTGCGCATCGATGGCGGCTTGTTGCACATGGGCAGCTTCGTCAGAAATCTCCTTGATATGGAACATGCGATCAAAGCCAAGCTTATATTGCTTAAACTGTGCCATGTTACAAAAACAGAAATAGACAGGATCTCCAATTGCATATTCCTTTACGCTGGCACGACGATGCACCATAGATGTATCTGCCCCACTTTGAAGAATTTGCAAATTATGGATCATAGGGGACACAAATTTTTCCCACCCTTTGTCAGTCAGGAAACCCGCAGCTTTTCGCGTGCCTGCATTGATCACACTCAACGCGGATTCATATTCGGCAGCTCCATCACGTAATGAGTCATGAGCTGCCTTCATCATTGCCCCTGCAATTTCCCCCGCTTGTTTCATCACATCAATTTCCAAAGAGGATTTAATCATACGCATTTGTCCCAAGACGGGCGAAATATCCATCAAATCTACGGTCTTAAATTGATCATCAAAGAAATTACGGACGATTGCTGGTATGGTATTTTTCTCTACCCAAACTTTGGAACAATTGTCACCCAGAGCATCTGCCAAGACACGTCCCCATGAATTATCCCCCATATCTTCCCAAACGCGAACATCTTCAACCCAGGTCATTTCTGCAACCATTTCGGATTCCATTAATGGTGTGATTACCACAGGTGTTTCATCTGGGCGTATGACCAACATTGTGGGGCGGCCAAATTCAATACCCAGATATCCCCAAAACCCAGCAAGATAAGCGATAGAACTTTCATCCGTGAATACGGCAACTTCAATTCCTGCCTCTTTCATTTTTGTTTGTAGAACTGAACTACGTAATTTTGCTTCTTCCAACATGAAGTAATTTCCTATCGCCAAATTTCAATTTCTATAAAAATCTATAAGCTGTATACAGATACAGAGTCAAACATAAAATATCACTGATAAATTGCAATTATATTGAATAGGTGTATACATATGTGTATATTTTTTTCTTTGACCACTGGCACTTCCGAGTAAATGCAGATACTGTCTTTTGATTTTATTTTCGAAGGTATTTTGAACTATGTCATTAATCCAACTTGAAAATCACGATGATATAAATGACGTAGACGTCATTCAGGAAATCATCCGAAATCGGATTTGCTTTTTGGAATACCCAGCAGGCACAACATTAAAAGAAACTGCATTAGCTGAAGAATTCGGTGTTAGTCGCACCCCTTTGCGCGAAGCTTTAAATCGCCTCCGCTATCTAGGCTTAATAGAAACACGTAACGGTGTCGGTACTGTTGTCGTTGGATTATCTTATCTACAAATCACACAGATTTATGAAATGCGGATGGAACTTGCTCAATTAATTGGAAAATTGTCTCCAAATAAAATCACAGATGAACACGAAGAAATAGCTCTATCCCTTTTGACTCGCGCACAAAGACAAACAATAGAGTTTGATATACAGGAATATTTTGCAATCAATCACCAATTACATCATTTAATTTATGACATTATTGGCAACGCATCACTTAAGGAAATGTGGAAACAACTCTATTTTCAATCAGCTAGCAGCTGGTATCAAGTCGCTAAAAACACAACAGAAAAAGTGTGTCATTCGCTCATTGATGAAATAACAGACCTTGTCACCGCTATCAAATCCCGCGATGCAGAAGCCGTTGGAATATCCCAGCGTCTTCACATTAAATACGGCTTCGAGAGAATAAAACTATTCAATCAATAATAACAAGATTTAGATATTAAAGAGAAAAAGAAACCCCAACCATTTTGTCAGGGCTTCATATACTTTACATTAAGCAGGTTAAACTAAAATTCATACTTGATCATCATCCCAGAAGAGAGCTGATTTTCAGATCCTTTATCTTTGACAATTGGACTATCCGCGGCATCGCCTATAATCCTAGAATATTGTGATACAACATTGAATGAGACTGAATCTGTAATACGATATTCTATCATGGCATGTAATCCAACATCTCTAAAACCAGAATCAACATCATATCTTGAATAAGCACTATTCGCAGCTTGTTTGGACGAAATACCGTAGAAAGATTGCATATAATCCTCTGATACCCATGTTGCATCAGGGCCAACCATGAACATTAACTTATCCTCAACCACTGGCACCATGAAATTTGCTTCTAATCCTACCAGAGCCCCTTCATGACCATCGCCAAGGTCTTGTTCAAATCGTGCGCCAAAATCCATCATTTCCCACTGATAGTTCGCGTATAGAACAGCTGCTGCGCTTGAATCAATATCGCCTAATCCGCGTAGGGCTTGGTTATCAGACTCATCTCGCCCTTCTGTCATTCCAACTCCTAAACCAAGAGTTAAATTATCTGTTTTATAGGCATCAACTAACAGACCGCCCATAGACAGGGAAACGCGATCATTCCAGACAACTTCTAGATGAGGCATAAAACCAGCATCATAATCATCCGACCCCATATAGTCCGGTGCATACATAACACCTGCACCAATCGCAAACTCCCAATTCTCATACAAACGTTCTGGTTCAGAAGGAGCCCCATTACCGGAATCATTTGCCATAGCTATGGGGGAAGAGGTTACTGCACCTGCCAATATGGTTGCAGGTAAAAAGAATTTGTTAAACATTGGAAACCTTTTAATTTACTAATGACGCGATGAATTTATCGACATCGCTAGTAACCAAGGGGTGACCAAATTACAGTTTATTTTCTTTTTCTTCGTTTATAGTAAATACCGCTCGCATACCGCCATCTTCAAGAGGCACCATCTCGCAACTCCATCCACAACGTGTGCATATACGTTTTACAAGATTGACACCAACGCCCTGTCCTAGCTCTTTTTTGCTTTGACCTGCTTTAACATCCAGATGGTTTTCAACTGTGAGAATGTTATCAATCAACTGAATACCCACATGTCCTTTAGGCGTATGTTGAAAGGCATTTCTCAATAGATTTGAAATCACAATATATAACGGTGTCTTTGAAACAGAGATAATATCCGTGTTTTCAACCGTTACCTTACATTCCACATTTTGCATTTCAGTGAAATAAGTAAGCTCTTCTAGAACATCATTTAAAAGTTCAGGATAATATACTTCTTCTTGAGACATATCAGGGCTTACTTCACGCCCTAACCAAAGCAACGTTTCAATCAACTGTCGCATGCTTTTAGAAGCTCGGGTGATACGATTTACAACACGGTGTTGAGAGTTTGATAAATCATGTTTTGAGAGTAATTCAATATTACCTCTAATCACAGTCACCGGCGTACGTAATTCATGACTTGCTTGACGCAAGAATTCTCTCTCTCTGACAACGAATTCTTCATTCCGACTTAATGCGCCGTGAAGCTCCTTTGCAACATTATTCAGCTCTTTAAATTTAAAATCCGGGATTGGTTGCTCGAGATTATTAGAGTTTAATTCTTCAGCCCATCTAGCTAATGCCTGAGAAGGATTCGCCAAACGCCTTCCCAACATGAAGACTACAATAACAAACAAAACCAGAAATATAATAGCAATCGGAATCGAAAAGAATGATAATTGATCCCACTCTTCTAAGAAAATGCTTTCATCGTCAAAATCACTAAAGTTTTGAACCATATAGATAGTCCGGCCGTCATTCAGTTCATATGGTAATATTAGATAGAGTAGTCCAAGACGTTTCTGATCATCATCATGTATGTCATCTAAGTCCAAATCATACAAATCTCCAACTTCCAACTCAGCTTGCGATACATGTTTTCTAACTACTTCTGGAAGTGTTTCATATCTATCATAAGTTATAATATTAAATGCCCTTGGAAGAGCTGCATCCTTATTTTGTGCTAATGTACGTTCATACTGCCGTGCGAACACATCTAATTCAAAAGAAGCTGCTAAACGCGTGCCATGAAATAAGTAAAAATTTAAAATTACGGTATACATAAGTAGTGTACAACCAAGGCACAAGAAAATGTATTTGCGAATGACACCAGAAAAAGTCTTCATTTTAGACGCCATTTTCTTCTTCCCTTAAGGCAATACCTTGCCCGGCAACGGTATGAATAAGATCTTTTTCAAACGGTTTATCAATACGTTTTCGTAATTTATAAAGATGTGTTTTCAGTGCATTACTGTCAGGTGGCTCACCTTTCCACAAAGCCATTTCAAGTTTGGCTCGTGAAACGACTTTGGGGCTATTTCTCGATAATACTTCCAAAATCAACCAACCTGTCGGTGATACCTTGATTTCTTGATTTGCACGCCATATAGAACATGCTTCAAAATCGATTTCCAGATCTTCTATAATAAACTTTTTGATCTCACCACTTCTTCGACGCGATAATACACGGGTACGCATTAAAAGTTCTTCTAAGGCATAAGGCTTTACTAAATAATCGTCAGCGCCAGCTTGAAACCCTTCCAGTTTATCATCTAACGTATCACGTGCTGTTAGCATTAAAACAGGTGTATCTACACCTTCACCGCGTAATTCTTCACAAATACTAACGCCATCCCTAAAAGGTAACATAAGATCAAGCAGGATCACATCGTAGTTCCCGGTTTTTGCTAAATCTAACCCACTCTCACCATCATAGGCATGGTCACATTCAATACCTTCCAACTCTAGAAAGTCATTTACTGTAGCAGCAATATCCATGTCATCTTCGATCAACAACACCATAATACTTGCAGATGTTTTCATACCTAAATCCTAAATATATCATCACTCTTGGTTGGCGGAGAAAATAGAATTTTCACCACTTTGTTTTATAACCTGAGAAATTAGAAGATATAGATGAAAAAGGGTAAACGTTTGGTGACCAACCTCCTGATCTTGCCATAATTCGATAACCTAAAACGTAAAACGCCCTTTTTTTCAACTAAACAACATCATGTTGCTTCTGCACCATAA
>NZ_SMMC01000047.1 GCF_009711445.1 Curvivirga aplysinae
AACGTCTTTTGTTGTGAAGAATGGCTCAAAGATTTTACTTTTTATTTCTTCGGGAATACCCGTACCATTATCTTCTACCGTGAGGGACACAGCATTATCATTGGAATGGGTTGTAATCACAATTTCCCCGACCCCTCTTCCATTTTCTTCAATGGCGTGAGCTGCATTTACAATCAGATTTAGCATAACCTGATTTAACTCACCTTCCAGACCTTGAATAGACGGCAAATCCTGATCCAAATTGAACGTCAATTCTGCACGGTTCTTCCATTCACTTTGGCAAACCACGCTGGATCGTTCGATAATCTTATTGAGGTTGATACTGGACATTTCCTTGGACACCGGATGTGCAAATTCTTTCATGGCCAGGACGATACTTGAAACCTGCTTAACCCCTTCAATCGATTGAGTGACAGCCTGCGGTAGCTCATCTTTCAAGAAATCAATATCTGCTTCCTCATAAGCCTCAAGACATTCCTTTAATTTTGCGTCAAAGACTTCTAAGCTTTCAACCTCTTTTCCGAGTTCGACATATACATTCATTGTCTCCAGTAGATCTCCTACAGCTTCCCCCATAAACCTAATATTATCACCTATATACTGGATCGGTGTGTTGATCTCATGTGCAATACCGCCGGCAAGTGTACCCAGAGATTCCATTTTCTGGCTCTGCAATAATTCACGTTCCAATTTTCTGTTTTTTTCTTCTGCTTCAATGATATCAGTCACGTCTGTATCGACATATACTCTACCACCTGAAGCCATCTCACGATAACTATGCATTACATGTAAGCCACCGGGGAAGTTTGAAATAGGAAGTTCTCCCTGATCGGCTTTGGTAAAGATATGATTATACTGAGATTCCAATTCTTCTCCCAAACTGTCACTCATATCCTCGTGAAGGATCACTTTTGCACTTAAACCATAGATTTCACCATATGATTTGTTCATATGTAAAATCCTATTGTTTTCATCCAGAATTAGTATGCCTTGAGACAGACTTTCGATGGCGTCATGCAAAACGGATTCAGCGACTTCACGTTTGCTTTCTTCCAATTTACGCGCCTCTTCAAGTTCTGAAGCGTAACGTGCCAAAGATCGTGACATTTCGTTAAAACTAAGGGCTGTATCGGCAAGTTCATCCTTACCTTGTACCTTAATTTGATATCCAATATCTCCTGAAGCAACTTTTTTTGCACCTTGTTGAAGCGAATTAAGCTGGCGTGTCAGCATACCGCCAAGGATAAATCCAAAAACACCAACTAGTATGATTTCTATGAACGCGACAACCAACATATGTTGCTCGGCATCATCAATGAGACCTTCCAGCTGTGCGGTATCCATTCCTAATTCGACGCGACCGAATTCTTCCTGATCAATTGTAATAGGAAAGCTTACATCCAATACCTTATCTTTGAGAGCTTCTTTGATACTCCTATCTTCGATAAACTCTCTACTCAAAATATCTTCTGCACCTTGTTGGGAAAGAATAGCACCTGATCCATGGATAATGCGAATGTATAGAAAGCTTGGATTGGAAATTGTTTTCTCAACCATTGCATCTAAAGTTGCAAGATCCATGGAAACAACAGCATCTGTTGTCATTGTTGCGAATAATTGGGCAGAAGTGCGCGCACGCTCTATAAGTTGTTCTTCATTTGAATCCTGCAGATATTTCATACTGCTGAATACGAGTATGGATAAAAGAACGATCTCGATCAACGCGATCCCCAAAATCGTTTTTAATCGAAACGACATTTAACCTCACCTTGTTGTTCAATGTTGGTATCAGCCATTGATAATCCTAAATCACGCACATCATTCCAGGTGTCATTGGTTGCACTTTGGATACCTTTCATACCAATGTTTTTTAGGAGTTCTGGATACTCTTGAGAGATGACAATCATGGCAGCTTGTATAGCCTGCTTTCTTTTTTTGTCCATATCGCCTTTCACTGCAAATGCATGAGGCGTATATCCATTTGTGCGGTAAATAACTTTCAATTGATCCTTCAAATCATCAGGAATACTATTAAAAGTTCGCTGTACACCGCCACCCGCAGGCATTAATTTATTGGCAACTGCCTTATACACACTATCATGAGATTTCACATAAATTGGTTCGAAATCAATATTCTGGCCACGCATTTCTGCGCGCGGTAAAACGCTTGCACCAAAGGCAGCTGGGGATGGAAAAGCGACTTTTTGGTTCTGCAAATCTTTCAAAGTCATCGCATCTGAATCGCTTCTGACAACGATCAACCCTTTTAGTTTTTTCTCTGTTTGATGAGCGATGGCTTCATATCCGGATTGTTTACTAAAAACGGTGTAATGATAGGGATTCATATAAGAAATATCATAGGCACCCTTCGCTAAGCATTTCTCAAAACTGGGAATATCTTTCATGGTTGCAAATTGAATTGCCATCCCGGTTTGATTGGAGATTTCATTCATAAATGGCCCCCACATTTTTGCCAGTCGACTAGCCGCTTGCTGAGGTACGATGCCAAAATACAATCTATTGTCAGATGCCGATGCAACATTGGAAGCTGAGACAGTTAAGCCTAAAAACGCGGTAGCGATTACGGTACGAGTTATTTTCTTCATGGAAGCCTCCTATAATTAAAACTTTCCTTAACTTTTCATATCGACCTAACAAAAAATATCCTCATTTGGTGACAAGTTTAGTTAGATTTAAAATTTTGAATAGCTGTTTGAATAAATGCTTCGATATCTTGATCATCAAAATTAAGCTGGCTCTGCAAAAAACTGTCTTGCTTCAGCCGAGATAAAATTTCAGCTTCTTCCTGATTTACATCAGCCATCAATTGGGTAAATAACTGTGCAAAGTAAACGCATGTGATAATTGGAGCTTCTTCTCCTTCCCAATCGTGGGGAGTGTGATGAAAAGCGACCGCTTCACAAATCTCTATTGGAAACCCCCATAAACCCAGGATATATCCGCCAATAGCAGCATGATGATAGCCCATAAATTCTTGTTCAAACTCAAATATAGGCTTAGATGTTGCATCAGCTTTATTAGATGCATGCTTGAAAATTTCGGGTTCTTCTGTTGCAATATACAATGTGCCAATATGGGATAAAGCACCCGCTGATGAAGCCCAATCGAGTTGCTGTTCACTTAAATTGAGTTTGCTTGCCAATTGCCCTGATAACTTAGCAATAGACATTGAATTTTCACTCAGGTCGCCCAAAATATCTATGAGATCATCCTGTTTTCTAAAAACACGAAAAAACCCCTCTAATAAAGCAAGACTTCTGATCGTATTTAGGCCAAGTAAATTAAGTGCTGTTTCCAACTTTGTAACCTGTTGAGGTACACCGAAAAACGCCGAATTGCTTATTCTTAAAATTTGGCTTTTCAAACCCAAATCCAGCTCAATTAGGCCACAAATTTCTTGAACATGCGCATCCTTATCCGCAATAGTATGCAATACCCTCATAAAAATATCTGGCAAGGATGGTAACGATTCCAAACCAGTGATTTTGGCACGAATACCTTTTTCATCAATCATAGAACGCAAACTTAGAATGCGAGTTATACTCCGTTCTAAAACTTCAAAGTCACAAGGTTTTGCAAAATATTGATGGGCAGGTCCTACAACCTTCAAAATTGCTTCATTCTCTGCATATCCAGAAAGTACAATTCGCGTCGTATCAGGGGATTTTTCTTTCACCTTCTCTAATAACTCAGCACCGTCCATCTCTGGCATGCGCATATCTGAAACGATGATATCAATCTCATTATCTTCTAAAATTTCTAAGGCATTTTTACCGCCAACGGCAAAACTCATAGACCATTCTTTACGTTTCCCACGGAAACCACGGCGCAACCCTTGAAGAATATTCTCTTCATCATCAACAAATAAAACATGTGGTTTCTGCGACATTATTCCCTCATCCTTCGCTACTATTTT
>NZ_SMMC01000051.1:0-1725 GCF_009711445.1 Curvivirga aplysinae
TGGGGGGTCTATATGACAAACGAAGCGGTAAAAAGTGTTGCAGAATCCATTAGGGATAATTTTGAAGATTTAACGCGAACCGAACGCCTCTTTGCCAATGTCTTGTTAGAAAATTATCCTATGTCTTGTTTGGGTTCCATCACTGCGGTTGCAGCCGCGGCGGATGTGTCCACCCCAACCGTTTTACGCACCGTTAAAAAACTTGGTTATGATGGCTTTCCTGATTTTCAGGCCGCGGTCCATACAGAACTTGAAGAAAAAATTTCAAGCCCAATCACCAAATTTGATCGTTGGAATGAAAGCGCCGCAGACACACATATTCTAAATGAATTTACCGATGCAGTTATGGAAAATATGCGTCAATCCCTGATGCAAATTGATCCGGAAGAGTTTGATGCAATTGTCAATAAACTCTCCACACAGAAAAATGCGTTACATATTGTTGGCGGGCGGATTACTCGTTCATTAGCGGATTATTTTTTCACACATATGCAAGTGGCCCGCAAAAATGTGCATCGTGTTGCCAGCAATTCCAACACTTGGCCGCATTATCTATTAAACATGGAAAAAGGCGACCTATTGGTCTGCTTTGATGTTCGCCGTTATGAGCATAGCTTATTGAACCTGACACATCTAGCTTCTGAACGGGGTGTGGATGTGATCTTATTCACCGATCAATGGGGGTCACCTGCCGCCAAAAACGCCAAACATGTTTTCAATTTACGTATTGAAGTACCATCTGCTTGGGATTCATCTGTGGTCACTCTTTTCTTATTAGAAGCTTTGATCGCTGCCGTTCAAAAGAAAACATGGACACAAACCAAAAAACGCATGAATGAGCTGGAATATCTTTTTGACGAAACACGTCTCTTTAAAAAGTTTAAGAAGATAACATAGCATCCTTCCTCATCATCAAGTTTACACGAATTTCTCATAGAAACGTAACATTCAACTTTTACCAATGAATGAAATCAAATATTTATTCTTTGGAGTATTAATAATGAAACGTCTCTGGATTATGCTGTTTGCATTCACCTTTTTTGCAAATGCATCAGGTCAAGCAGCAGAACAGGAATATAACATCTTTGCCGTACCTAGCGCTGAGATTTCCAATTATGTGAACGAATTTGGTCAAAAGTTAAAAGGTCAAACAGATATCGAAACTTTTGAGCAGCGCGGTTATCTCCCTCACGCAACTCTGTATCTTACTTCTTTCAAATCAGGTGATCTTGAAGAGGTAAAGGCAAAGGTTAAGGATTTGGCCAGCAATCAAAAAGCATTCCCGTTAATCGTGGATGGTACGCATTTAACCAAAGGACGTTGGTATTTCTTAGACCTAACCTATAGCAAAGACCTACAACGTCTTTCAGATAATGTCGTATTATCGATGGAACCTATGCGTAATCTTGACTATCAAGCACCAAACTGGGTCAAGAAATATCCAGAGAAACTAAAAACATTTGAACGCTATGGTTCACCAAATGTATTTGCGCAATATGACCCACATCTAACACAACTCGCAGGTGAAAAAAGTTCAAAGCTAGATGACTTTATCACTGCGACAAAAGATGAAAAAATTTATGTTGAAGGACAAGTCATTGGACTTGGCTTTGCGCCTGTGAACCCACTTGGACAAGTCAAATCCGGCGACGAAGAAATCTTCCTATTTAAGAAATAATAAAGAAAGAAAGCCGCCAATTGGCGGCTTTCTTATTCCAACAGAAA
>NZ_SMMC01000051.1:1905-4596 GCF_009711445.1 Curvivirga aplysinae
GCCGGACGTAATTTTTTACCTAAACTACATAGCAATCCGTTTTCAATAGTTCGGCACATTGCATCTAACGGCAAACCATTTGGCCCACGATAAAATGGATGTTCCAGATGGTTTGTAACGGCCGCTAAGCCAAAAAATACATAGGCTATAATCGCTGAAAATAATGGCGCCATATAGCCCGCCGCATCAATCAATGCAAAGGGCACTAAAAAACAATATAGGTAAGCCGTACGGCGAATAAGTAAAGAATATACAAATGGTAAGGGCGTATTAGCGATACGCTCACATCCTGCTTGGGACATAGCAATCATGCCCATACGTTCTGACAAAACACGTGTCCCTAACTCACTTAATATTTCTTTTTCTCGCAATGTTGCGATTTCTTCTGCCAATAGATTTAATGCATAACATGCCGGCGCGGCTGATGATTTAACAGCTGCGACTTCCTCTTTTTGCAACCAGTATTTAAGATCGGCGCCCTGCATTTCGAAACGCAAATTCATTCGATGCGCGTTGGTAAAAGCGGCTAACAAAAACAGCAACCGCTTGCGATGATTGTTATCCTTCAGGAATAATCTTGTGTCGCGCGCAAAACTTCTTGAATCACCAACCAGTGCGCCCCAGAGTTTCCGTGCCTCCCACCAACGGTCATAGGCCGCACTATTCCTAAAACTAAGAAATAGTGACATAGCAATACCAAACACGCCCATCGCTGATATTGAGAAATGGGGTACTATATTATATTGGCTATCTAAAAAATAAATAATGGTAGAAAAAGCCGTTACAATTAAGATCTTTGCCCAAATATCTGTAATCACAGATCCCTTGGTAATAAAAAACAACATCCAGATACTTGGTTTATCACGAACAATCATCGGCTTGACCTTGCGCGTTGGCATTTCTATTCAATGGGATGAATGTCTCAATCTTTTCGCAGGCATACCGTTTTATAAACGTCAAAAAGCACTTTATTTAGAACAATTTCTACAAATAATTAACCTAAATTTTCAAGTGATAAGAGCAAGTTGTTGCATGATTTCGTGATCTTTGCCCTTCGCACATTTTGCCAATTCGCGATCTACTTTTCCAATATGCGTCATCCACCAGTCACGTAAGAAATACCGAAGACGCATTAAGCTCTCATCGCTTCGACTTCCCTGCCACACTAATGCCATTTCATTTAGTTGCCCTATCAAACGCCCATGGATCTTCTTATGATCGGCAATTTCAGTATAACCACAGATTTCCATCAATTTTTCTTCACGTGCGAAATGGTATTTTGTATAGCTAATCAATTCTGTCAGAATATCATCCATATCACCTTCGGATACATCACGCCGCCAAGCACGATTTACAAGCGCAATAATTTGTTGATGATCCTGATCTATCGCCTCCACACCAACACGGATATTATTATCCCAAATGATAATTTCATCATTATTCTCCAAAGGGATATCTATCCAAAAAGTACTTCCTACGCCGACCTCACTTTTAAAATCAATCCATCCAGCAAGGCTTTGAAGCAAAAGCTTAGAAACAGCCAAACTAATCCCAAGCCCGTTCTTCGTTACTTTGGATTTATAATCAAAATGATGGAACGTATCGAACATACGTTCCTGCTGATGAGGTTCAATACCAATTCCCGTATCTCGAATATAAATGCGTTGGAAATTTTGCTGGGTCACCTCCCCATAGATTTCAACCTCACCTTCGGGGTTATTAAACTGAATGGCATTCATCAGCACATTCAATATTATCTGTTTAAATCGTGCCCTATCACTTTTAACCAAACCAGTCTGATCAGGTATTAAATTATTTTTAACATGAATTTGATTCTGTCCTGCCAACCCGGCAATCGAACCAACCGTTTCCACCACAACTTCTATTGGATTAAAGCTTTCAATCTCTAATTCAATCTGACCATCTTTTATATTTATCAAATCAAGAATTGAATTTACCAATCCCACCAAATGTTCTCCGCCTTGCTCTATACTTTCCAAATAAGATTTTTGCGATTGACTTAGGGGATTCAGCTCGTTCATCTTCATAAGTTGGGCAAACCCCAATATCGCATTTAAGGGGGTGCGTAATTCATGGCTCATAGCAGATAGAAATTCTGATTTCGCCTGATTGGCATGTTCTGCAACAATTAGGGCATTTTGAAGTTCAACTTCTTTCTTCATACGCTCCATTTCAGCAGCGGTACGCCCGGCAATAATATCAAAACAAGCTGAAATTATATTCTTATTCGCGATCGGTTCACTATGAAGAACATTAATAATCCCCATACCTCGATCGTTTGAGTCATATAACGTCGCCCCCATATAGGATTCAACACCGATGATTTGAAGATATTCATCCTGAGGGAAAGCTTGCTGAACGCCAGAAGTATAAACGCAAACCCCTTGCCCCAAAGCAATATCACAAGGCGTACCTTCCAAGCTATAGGTAATGCTATCTTGAAATTGACCTTTTCCATATCCTGCACGCGTGACGATTGCCGTAAAATCTTCGACATATTCACCAATAAACACGTAATCAACACCAAGTGTTTCCGATAGCATTCTTACAACAGCTTTATAATAATCTTGTCCGATCACTCCAGAAACAGTCGAGGAAAATGATTGGAGCAATTGTTTATATTGCTCAACGGACAATTCATTAGATATTGAACTGGAATTAGAGTTATCC
>NZ_SMMC01000189.1:0-3532 GCF_009711445.1 Curvivirga aplysinae
AGATATTATCATGATTATTAAGCAGGTTACCATATTGAATTATCAAATAATATGTCACCGGAAGGGTATCAATGCACATAACAGTTAAAGAAAGACTTGCAGAGAAGAAATCCATTCAAGTGGTGCTAGGTGCAGGCGGCATGGGACCTGATGGTTGGATTTTTACCGAATTTGACGATTTGGATTTTTGCTCGCCTCAGAGCTGGCAATCGTTTTGCCCTGAGAATTCAATAGACAATTTGTTTTCTGAGCATGTTCTGGAACATATCGATTATGAGGATTGCAAAAAGGGCCTTGCATTAGCCTATAAATATCTAAAGCCTGGTGGTGTTTTTCGAATTGCAGTGCCTGATGGTTTTAATCCCGACCCTGATTATATAGATGCTGTAAAAGTCAATGGGACTGGCCTAGGTTCGGACGATCATAGAATATTATACACTATTGAAAGTCTGTCTGAAATTATAGTTCAGGCAGGTTTCCAAATTACCCCATTAGAATATTTCGACCCGGCTGGAAAATTCCACGCAGTCCTTTGGTCCAATGATCAGGGCAGAGTTCTGCGATCACGTCGTTATGACCCTCGTAATACGGAAACGGAATTTAACTATAGTTCACTGATTGTCGATGCAATTCGCCCTATAAAGTGAGACTATTGTGCGTAAACATGATCATTGCCCTTCAGACGATCCAGCTCCAATAGCCTCTTTCTTTTATAATCGGCTACATCGGTCAAAAAACCTGATACATAGTCTTTTACAAAATCCTATTGCTGAACAAAGTGATCTTCATATTTTTTGCGATGGCCCTGGCTCACCAGAAGATGAGAATGATGTAAAAAAGGTTCAACAATTCGCCCAGACAATTCGTGGTTTTCGATCCGTATCTGTTATCATCTCAGAAGAAAATAAGGGATTAGCTGCTTCTATCATTAATGGAGTAAATGAAATTTGCGGCAAATTTGGAAAAGTCATCGTGCTTGAAGATGATTTGGTTGTTTCACCAAATTTTCTTGAATTCATGAATGCAGGGCTCACACAGTATCAAAACATCTCAAATGTTAAGCAAATCGCAGGTCATTTATTTCCATTTGCAATTAACAAAGAACAACAAGCCCTGTTCCTGCCGTTAACAACGTCATGGGGATGGGCGACATGGGATCGGGCATGGCAGGAATTTGATCCGGAAGCATCTGGTTATGACCGGTTAAAGGATGACATTGCCTTGCGCCGGAAGTTTAACTTGGATGATACATATCCTTTCTATGAAATGTTAGAGGATCAATTTGCCGGACGGGTCAATTCATGGGCTGTCCGATGGTATCTTAGCGTTTTTATGAATGACGGATTGGTGCTTTATCCCAGAGAGAATATGGTATTACATGAAGGTTGGGATATTAATGCCACCCATGCAAAAGAAGTACGCCTTGATACCGCCAGAGAAATTGCCATCGATTTTAGGGTGACTTCATTTCCGCCTGCGATATGTTTGGATGAAAATGTTTCCGCCATGCGTAGTTTTTTCAAGTCGAAATAAGTTATTGGAAAGAAAACCATATGCACGTCCAAAACCTGCTAAAGTCTTTCATCGATCTCTTTCAATCGCAGGCGTATAAAACACGCAAAAAATTATCCATCATGTCCATCGATGCCGATAACGCCTTGAAAGTGAATTTCAACAAAATCCGACCCATGCAGAATTGTAAATTGTCCATCGGCGATAAATCAATCATCGAAGGTAATATCGTATTTGAACGCCCTAATGGGCGCATTGATATTGGGGCACGAACCTATATCGGTTCCTCTTCTGTTATCTGCGCTGAACATATATCAATCGGATCAGATGTGTTGATTTCCTGGGGATGTACAATCGTCGACCACAATTCCCATTCAACCCAATGGGAAGAACGCAAAAATGATGTTGTCGATTGGGGACAAGGTAAAAAAGACTGGACCAATGTGCCGACTAAACCCGTCACCATTGGGGATCGTGTCTGGATAGGATTAAACGTTATCATCTTGAAAGGGATAACCATTGGCGATGAAGCTGTGATTGGCGCAGGAAGTGTTGTTACCAAAGATGTACCTGCCGGTGCAGTGATGGGTGGCAACCCGGCTCAAATCATCAGACAGTAATTTTCACGGCTTTGTGCCGATGAAAGAATATAACCGACCCGGTATACGGCTGTAATCACCAAGCTTGTTGACAAACCACATAGGTATCAATTTTGGAAAAGGAAAGTGATAAGCCTGTGCAATATCCAACCTGATGTCCTGTTGCGTTCTTGGAAAACGATTAATATCGCTTTCATACGGATTTAATACTTGTTTCAAATCTATCCCAGCCCGACGAATAAGCCGCTTATATTCTTGAACCGTATAAGCCCATTCGCCACCATATAAATGATGCAATGGATGTCTTGATAGAAACAATTCCAATTCTTCGGGATTAGAAATAACATGTTCCCTTGTGGCGATAAATAATCCACCAGGCATTAGAACACGGGCGATTTCTTTTAACATATCCCCTAAATCCTTTGCATGATGCAAAACCTGTCGACAATGCACCACATCAAATACATCATCTTCAAATGGTAATTTCTCTCCCCATTCTTCTACAATTTCGATCGGTAATGTTTCTGCATCACATAGCGTTTTGATAGCACCTGCACCCACGATAAAACTGCTATTGGGCTCTAAGGCTGTAACGTCAAAACCTTCTTTTGCCAACGCATAGGCCGAAATTCCACGTCCGGCCCCCAAGTCTAAAGCCCTTCCTGATCGCCCCATTAATATCTGTTGTAATGCCTGCCATTCAGAACTTTGGCAAAACCGTTTGGCGGCGTCCAGAACCGGGTCATCGAAATAGCAAAATTTCACTAATTCCTGTTGACCTTTTTGATCACGAAGCCAGACTACCGCTTCTTCCCAGTTCATTTTATAATCAGTCATAGAAGTCATATATGCCTTTACATTTTTATCCGATGCAAATCGACTAAAAACATAAGACCGTCCCATCCATTTGGCAAAGAGAAACATGCTCACTCAAAGGCGAAGGCATCGCCTTGGCCGAACGCGCCCTTCTACAAAAAGAACTCGCCACCAATCAACTCACCCCCGTCAGCCCCGACACCCAAGAAACCGAAGAATGCTATTTTTTAGCGACGCCAGCCAATAGACCCGTAAGTGTTGAGGTGCAGGAGTTGATAAATTTCCTTCTACCTTAGAGGAAATAAAAAACTGTACTAAGTACATTTTTACTTTTAGGTTAACTCACAATCTTCAGTTGGCTGCATTAAATCATGACTTACACAGAAAGACTTCGCACTTTTGCGATACAAGAAGCACAGTTCCTCTTCTTTCGCCCAATTCATCCCTTAAATTTTCACGAAGCACGCATTTTTTACATAATAGTAGTGACCGCTTTGGCTTGGATAGTTGGTATTGGTAGATATTGGGATCACCCTAATGCAGATTTATGGCAATATTTTGGCTTAGGATCCGTGGCGTATATCTATATATTCTCTGCTCTATTA
>NZ_SMMC01000189.1:3761-35336 GCF_009711445.1 Curvivirga aplysinae
AGGCCCAAAAAACTGGAGTTTCTCAAACGTCCTTATCTTTGTGGGAATGGCGACGCCAATGGCTATTTTATATGCCATTCCAGTTGAACGTTTCATGGAGCTAAAAACGGCTCAAAGTATTAACTTTTGGTTCCTATTAATCGTTGCTATATGGCGCGTAGCTCTTTTATTTAACTTTTTGAAATCTTTAGCTGGTCTTAGTTATTCCAAAACGATTATAGTAAGCTGTTTATTACTCTCTTCAATTATGAGTATCTTAACAGCACTCAATCTTGAGCATGCTGTCTTCAATATTATGGCTGGGAATGCTGAAAAAACATCCAATGACTCAGCCTATGCTGTACTCATAACTTTAACCTTCCTTTCTCTAATTGCCCTTCCTCTCTCTCTAATATTCTATCTGAATTTATGTTATAAAACTTTCTCTACTAAGAGAAACACTGTGAGAAAAGTCGCAGATGGTGACGTTAGATGAAAATAGCCTTAGTTGCTATGAGTGGCCTTAGAGTACAGAATAGAAGATTACAAGATTTAGGCCTTACTCTACCTGGTTTCATTGAGCGAAAAAAAGTTATCGCCTCACTTCCAAGTCTGGGCTTGCTTACCTTGGCTGGTCTTACACCAAATGAATTTGAGGTTAAATATTTTGAAATCAGTGATTACAAAAACAAAGATATAAACTTACATAGTTTTGATATTATTGCCATTTCTAGTTTCACCGCACAAATTTATGAAGCCTATCAATTAGCCGATGAGTATAGAGCTCTAGGTAAAACCGTCGTAATTGGTGGCCTACATGCGACTGCCTGTCCAAATGAAGCTGCGCAACATGCTGATTCAATTTTCATTGGTGAGGCTGAAGTAACATGGGGAAAGTTTTTAACCGACTACAAAAATGGTAAAATCAAATCTTTTTATCGTGGAGACGAAAAAGATAACGTCCTCAAACAAGCTGTTATACCTAAATATGAATTACTAGATATAGAAAAATACAATAGAATAACGGTTCAAACACAGAGAGGCTGTCCCTTTAAATGCGAATTTTGTGCCTCCTCTATCCGATTAACACCATATTACCGTCAAAAACCCGTAGAGAGCATACTCAATGAAATTGACCATATAAAATCTATATGGGCTCAACCGTTTATTGAATTCGCTGATGACAATAGTTTTGTAAACAAATTACTTTCTAAACAACTTTTAAGAGGCTTAGCCCCCAAAAAAATAAAATGGTTCACAGAAACAGATATATCTGTAGCTGAAGATGATGAATTATTAGACCTATTAGTCGAAAGCGGTTGTCGGCAATTACTAATCGGCTTTGAAAGTCCTTCGTCAAAACAAGTCACAGGTATTGAGCTAAAATCCAATTGGAAATATAGGCAAGCAGATAAATATATAAACGCTATCGAAAAAATTCAACGCAAAGGTATTTCAGTAAATGGGTGCTTCGTCTTAGGTCTCGATACTCATAGAACTGATATCTTTGATGAAGTAGAGGAATTTGTGAATAATTCCGGCCTCTCAGATGTTCAAATAACTTTGCAAACCCCATTTCCGAACACGGAACTATACCATCGCTTGAACGCTGAAGATCGACTAATAAAACAAACTTTCTGGGATAAGTGCACCTTATTTGATGTCACTTATATTCCCAAAAATATGTCGATATCAGAATTAGAATCCGGTTTCGAAAAATTAATGAAAAACCTATATACGGATGATAAGGTCGCCAAGAGAAGACAATTGTTTTTGAAAAATTATCGTTCTTAACGCTTCCGGCCCTTCTTCCTAGGTTTACCTTTTGGCAATACCTTACTATCCACACCTTTTAAGGTGGCAGCGATGTCGGCGTTGATGGGGGCGGCGTCGGCGGGCATATCGAGGTCATAGGCCTCCAAGCGGCCTATTTCATCGCGCAGGCGCGCGGCGGTTTCAAATTCGAGATCAGCGGCTGCTTCTTTCATTTTGGTTTCTAATGTCTTGATATAAGTGCTGAGATTCACGCCGACCAAGTGACCCGCGCCTTCGCCTGTTTCCACGGTCATGTGATCTTTTTCATAGACACTATCCAGAATATCGCCAATCTTCTTGCGGACAGAGGCAGGGGTAATGCCATGTTCCGCATTATAGGCCTGTTGTTTTTCACGGCGGCGTTGGGTTTCGGTGATGGCATAATCCAGACTGTCAGTCATTTTATCGGCATAAAGCAACACCCGCCCATCCACATTACGGGCCGCACGACCAATAGTCTGTACAAGGGAGGTGCGGGATCGCAAGAAACCTTCTTTATCCGCATCTAAAATGGCCACAAGGCTACATTCCGGAATATCCAAACCTTCTCGTAACAAGTTAATGCCGACAAGGATATCAAAGGCCCCAAGACGTAAATCACGGATGATTTCAATCCGCTCAAGCGTGTCGATATCACTATGCAGGTAACGGACACGTAGGCCTGCTTCGGTCATATATTCGGTGAGGTCTTCCGCCATACGTTTGGTTAGGGTGGTGACCAAGACACGTCCGGCCTTTGCCACCACTTGGCGGCATTCATCCAATAAGTCATCCACCTGTGTATCGGTAGGACGAATGATACAAACCGGATCAATCAATCCTGTTGGGCGAATAATCTGTTCGGCAAAGACACCGCCTGTGCGCTCCATCTCCCAATTGCCCGGTGTGGCGGACACATAAATGGATTGCGGACGCATGGCATCCCATTCTTCAAATTTTAACGGGCGATTATCCAAACAGGATGGCAGGCGGAAACCATGTTCTGCCAATGTGGATTTACGGGCAAAGTCACCACGATACATACCGCCAATCTGTGGCACGGTCACATGGCTTTCATCCACGATCAATAGGGCATTGTCTGGCAGATATTCAAACAAGGTTGGGGGTGCTTCGCCCGGATTACGTCCGGTGAGGAGGCGGGAATAGTTTTCAATCCCCGCACAAACGCCTGTGGCCTCAATCATTTCCAGATCAAAGGTGGTGCGTTGTTCAATCCGTTGGGCTTCAAGCAGTTTGCCCGTCTCATTGAAATGGGCCACAGTTTCTTTCAATTCCTGCTTAATCTTTTTGCAAGCCTGAATCATGGTGGGTTTTGGCGTCACATAGTGACTATTCGCATAGACACGAATACGTTCCAGCGCCCCGGCCCGTTCCCCTGTTAACGGGTCAAATTCATGGATCATATCCACTTCATCGCCAAAGAAGGAAACACGCCATGCGCGGTCTTCTTGGTGGACCGGATAGATTTCAAGCGTATCGCCACGCACACGGAAAGTACCACGGACGAAATTATTATCATTTCGTTTATATTGCAGTTCCACCAGATCGCGCATCAATTGACGTTGGTCCAGCTCTTGGCCCGCTTCCACATCAATGACCATCTGGGAATAGGTTTCCACCGATCCGATACCATAGATACAAGATACGGAGGCCACGATAATCACATCATCGCGTTCCAGTAACGCACGGGTCGCCGCATGGCGCATCCGGTCAATCTGTTCATTGATGGAGCTGTCTTTTTCAATATAGGTATCAGTCCGCGGCACATAAGCTTCTGGTTGGTAATAGTCATAGAAGGATACGAAATATTCCACCGCGTTATTGGGAAAGAACTCTTTCATCTCCCCATACAGCTGCGCGGCGAGCGTTTTGTTATGGGCCAAGATCAAGGTTGGACGTTGGGTCTTTTGGATCACTTGGGCCATGGTAAAGGTTTTACCTGATCCCGTTACCCCTAATAGAACTTGGTTACGTTCCCCACCCTCAACGCCTTCGACCAATTCAGCGATGGCTTTTGGTTGATCCCCTGCCGGGTCATATTCCGACTGCAGATCAAAGGCGATCCCTCCTTCGGATAAAGGGCGGTTCTGCTTCGTCGGCAGGAAAGTATCAATATTCATGGCAAGTGTATCAGGATCCATAACCACATACTCTATTCATTACGCAAATTAGTCAGACATTCTTTTGTGAAGCTATAATATAGGGATAAATCCCATAAAGGAAAATGCTTTCGGTGGTGTCTTTTAGCTGTCTACTGACATCATTTGGCAGCTAATGATTGACAGGATTTTAAAAATGTGATCACATTCTTGCGATGTTATAAAATATTTATTTAATAGTTTGCTTTTACTAAATGACTATTTAATAATGCATCCAATAATAAAGAACGCTGCGGGAAGTGTCAGATAATGAGCGTTCAAAAACAAAGTATATGTAGGAAAACTTTATTTGGGAGCAGCAACCTTCAAAAGAGGTTGCGTATATCAATGACTGATACAACTGAGAATACGGATAACCAGCAGAATTTCCTGAAAACCATTCAGTTCAAGCTGATGGCTGCCATGGCCTTGATCGCCCTGATGACAGTGGCGGCAAGTCTGGCAGGACTTTTATCCTTTAACCGCATCGAACAAGGCCTGTTAAGTGTGACCCGCGAAGGTGTCCCCACTATGAATGTGGCACAAAGCCTTGCACAACAAAGTTCTGCGTTGGCCTCTAGCGGCCCTGCCTTAAACGCATCGCGGGATCAAAATGAACGCCAAGCCGCTTATAACTATCTGATCACACAGGAAGAAGCCTTATTCAGTCTATTAGATCAATTAGCTGAACTTAACGCTGATAGCGATCGTGTGGATGAGTTACGCAATCTGGTCGAAGCCATCGCCCAAAATATGGAAACCCAAAATGCGGCTGTTGAAAAACGCCTCACTTTAGAAGCAAAATCAGCTGAACTTCGTGCGACTTTCACCAACACAATCAATCAGCTCACCACGGACCTGCAACCTGCTATTACCGAGGCCAACCAGTTTATCTTTGGCACCAGTCAACTGATCACGGCCCAAGTGCCGAGTAATGTGGGGAAACTGGTGGATCAGGATGTGAATGCCATGGCAACCGACGCTGCCTTGATGAAAGACGCCCTTATGGTGTTGATCAATCTGCGCGACAACCGCAATGGCAATTTCAGTGAAGCCATTCAAACACGTCTCGATAAATTCGTTGATGATTTTGAAACGCAGGAAATCCGTCTGGAAAAACGCGCCCCACGCGCCCAAATCCTGTTAGGGCAGGTCTATAATTTAACCGATAAGCCAAACTTGCTTGATGCGTCCGGCTATAATCAAATGATTGAACAGGTCGACAGTACCTATGAAGGCTTGTTGCAAAAAGGGGTTGAAATTGCCAGTGATCGTGGACGTGAAATCCAAGGGTTTCTTTCTGAAAACATGGATTTACTTACCTATGACGGTGCCGGGGAATTAAGTAACCTCCTTAAAACCGAAGCCATGTTAAAGCTTCTGGAACAATCTGTTGCTCAACTCTCTGAAGCACAAGATGCCGCAACCATTGAAAGTCTAGCAGCCGCTATCGCCCAACAGATCGAAGATAGCGGTGATCAGGCGAATGAACTTGAAAGCGATGAAAGTATCGAACTGATCGAAGCAACATTGGAAAAACTACGTGCATTGGCGACAGGTGAAGAAGGTGTTGCAGGCATCCGTGCTGCAGAACTTATCGCCACACAAGAAGCCGCAGGTATTCTGTTTCAAAACAAAGATCTATCTGATGACATTATTCAATCCGTTCGGGACTTTGTGGAGTCGTCATTGGCAGATACAACGGTCCTATCCACCGATGCGGAAGAAGTTCTTTCAACCGGTCGTCTGGTACAGATCATTGTTGCTGTTATTGGGATTCTGGTCTGGATCGCAGTTGCCTGGTTCTATGTCGGACGCCAGATTAGCAAGCGTCTGACTGAAATCGCAGGTATCACCGAAATCATTGCGGGTGGTGATTTGGATGTACGCCTCCCTCGTAAAGGTCAAGATGAAATCACCCGTATCGCAAACGCGGTTCGTATCTTCCGTGACAATGGTAAGGAAATGAAACGCCTTCGCGCTGAACAGGTAGAAGCTGAAAAGCGTACTGAAGAAGAAAAACGCCAAGCAATGCTAAAACTTGCAGATGATTTTGAAAATAGCGTCAAATCCATCGTGGATCAGGTAGGCACAGCAGCGTCTGCCATGCGCAGTTCCGCTCAATCCATGTCAGATCTTGCCAATAATACCAGCTCACAAGCAACAACCGTGGCGGCAGCGGCAGAAGAAACCACCGCAAATGTGGAAACCGTTGCCTATACGACCCGTGAACTGGTTTCGGCTAGCCAAACCATCCATGACCGTATGAGCCATTCGGCAGATGTGGTAAACAAAGCCGCAGATGAAGCAGATCGCACCAGCCATTTGGTGGAAGATTTATCTAATGCGGCAAATAAAATTGGCGAGGTTGTGAACCTTATCCAAGATATCGCTGAACAAACCAACCTTCTTGCCTTAAACGCAACCATTGAGGCTGCACGCGCCGGGGAAGCGGGTAAAGGCTTTGCAGTTGTGGCGAATGAAGTAAAATCACTTGCTTCCCAAACAGGAAAAGCGACCGAAGAAATTTCCAATCATATTACGGGCATTCAAAGCGTCACTGAAAGTGCAGTTGGCGCCATTGGCGGCATCGCAGAAACCGTTGCAGAAGTCGGTAGTTTAACAACTGAAATCACTGCCTCTGTTGAACAACAAAATGCTGCCACTCAAGAGATCGGTCATAATGTGCAACAGGCAAGCGAAGGCACCAAAGAAGTCACAACGACAATGACGTCAGTTACTCAAGCAGCCAGTGAAACTGGCGGCTTTGCCGATGACTTGCTCAACACAGCCGAAGAATTAGCCACTCAGGCACAAGCTCTTGGCACACAAGTTGATCATTTCCTAGAAACGATCAGACGTTAAAAAGTTTCCTACCCACTCCCCCCGTCAGACATATGTTTGATGGGGGTTATTCTTTGCAGTGGTAACCCAATCAAAGCAATATTTCTCCATTCATTATATGGGGTTCGGCTTATTCTTGCTATTAGTGCTCTTGAGTTAGTTTTTGTCGATCCAATGACTATGATAAACTAAATCAAGTGCCAAGAATTGTGCCCATACAATTAGATGTGAATTGAGCGTTGAAAGCTTAGATAAGTAGGAGTAAGGTTCCCGAGTTTTGTACGGGCATGCTGTACAAAAATATGTCCTGAATTGATGTAATGGACCTTGGTTCAGGGCATTTCGAGCCTATTCAGAGAAGGAAAAATCATGTCGATCTTGGCAGACCGTTTGTCGAAAATCAAACCATCCCCAACTGTTGCTGTAACAGCAAAAGCAAATGAATTAAAAGCAGCCGGCCGCGATGTAATTGGCCTTGGCGCGGGGGAGCCTGACTTTGACACGCCAGCGAATATTGTAAAAGCTGGTCAAAAAGCAATGGAAGAAGGCAAAACACGTTATGTGGCACCTGCTGGGATTCCAGAATTGCGTCAGGCAATTTGTGATAAATTAAAACGTGACAACGATCTGACTTATACACCGGACATGATCGCAGTTGGTTGCGGCGGCAAGCAAACTATTTACAACGCAATGACAGCAACTTTGGACGAAGGAGATGAAGTAATCATTCCAGCGCCATATTGGGTGAGCTATCCTGATATCACTGCGTTATTTGGTGGCGTGCCTGTCTTCGTAAATTGCCCGCAGGAAAACAATTTCAAATTAACACCTGATCAATTGCGTGCGGCGATCACACCAAAAACAAAATGGTTGATCTTGAACAGCCCATCCAATCCGACAGGTGCTGGTTATACTGAAACAGATCTAAAAGCTTTAGCTGATGTTTTGATGGAAGACGAAAACAAGCATGTTTGGGTGATGACCGACGACATGTATGAATATCTTGTTTATGACGACTTCAAATTCAAAACCATTGCACAAGTGGAACCGGGCTTGTTTGATCGGACATTAACTTTGAACGGTTTAAGTAAGGCTTATTGCATGACAGGCTGGCGTCTTGGTTATGCAGCAGGTCCAAAAGATTTGATCAAAGCAATGAATATGTTGCAATCCCAGTCTGCAACCTCTGCAACTACATTTGTTCAGTGGGCGGGCGTTGAAGCCCTCACAGGTCCACAAGATTTCATTGCAGAAAACAACAAAGCTTTCGTAGAGCGTCGTGATCTTGTGGTTGGCTTAATCAACGACATTGACGGCCTAGAATGTTTAACACCAGAAGGCGCATTTTATGTTTACCCATCTTGCGCAGGTGTGATCGGGAAAACAACACCAGATGGCAAGAAAATCGAAAGTGACGAAGATTTCGTAACTTACTTGTTGGAAGCAGAAGGTGTTGCGGCTGTGCATGGCGCAGCTTTTGGTTTGTCTCCACATTTCCGTATTTCCTATGCAACATCCAATGCATTGTTGGAAGAAGCATGCGCGCGCATTAAACGTGCAGTGGAAGCATTAAGCTAAACTTGAAAGTTTCGCAAAATACAAAAAGGCGTCGAATATTCTCGACGCCTTTTCTTTTTTTAACTTAAAAATTTAACATTCTTAATAAGATAGCAATAGTTTCCTACCTGATTTGGAATTTTTAAACTTTTCCTGTATCCTCACATTTAATGTCTAATAAATTAATAATCTAAACAGGGAAATGGGATGGAAGCTCATAAAGTTGTGAATGCATCCAAGGTCAAATTCGACCTTCGCTTCACCATTACAAAGAAAATCTCACTTGGCCTCGCGCTTCTTGGCTTTTTAAGTATTTTAGTCGGTGGTTTTGGCCTTTACTTCATATCTTCAATCGAAAATAAATTAAATGATATCTCTGATATTGCGGCACCTACGCTTGAAACAGCAGATGATTTGGTTGCGAATATTTGGGATGCAACACGCATCGTCGAAGAAATTTTATCTGAAGAGGATATCAATCAACTTGATACGACAATTACTACTTTTGAAACACGAAAAACTGATTTTATTCAATCATTCTCTAACCTTAACGATCTAGTCACAGACGGTGATCTACTTTCAACTTTGATCGATGTGGGTACAGCCCATGATCAATTCATTGCAAATAGCCAAAGTGTTTTTGCACAACATCGTGAAGAACTGGAATTACGTGCTTCCTCTGCCAACATGCTGAACACATTTGATAAAGGCGCGACTGACCTCATTAAAACACTAGAAGACTTTGCCATAAAAAATGAAGAAAAAATGGCAGAGATTAAATCACGTAGTGAAACTATGGCGCTTTTTGGCACCGCTACAGCCTTTGATATCAACGGATTAGTCGCACAATTATTTGAACAGGATTATCCTGTTGTTGCTGCTGCCTTTAAAATGCAAACACTGATTACTTCCATGAAGGAAGCAACCGGTGCTTATTTGAATGCGACCCAATTAGATCAGTTAGAGGCACTAAAAGCTGAGTTTGATAAATTTAATAAGGATGCAGATCCATACTTCCTAACCATGCTCACTCTTAGTGAGGAAAAGGAAGAAAAAGAAGTTGTAAAGAAAATCAACGACGCTTTTGACCAATGGGCAGGGCAAGCAACACAAGCCAATCAGCTGTTTGAAACACATCGAAAAGCAATTGAATCCACACAAGCCACGAGTGCAGCAAAAACAGCACTTGAAGGTGACGCAAATGCGCTGGCAGAGAAACTAGCATTTGTCTCCAACAAAGCGAATGAGGCAAGCCAACTCGCAGATGAATCTGCAGCGACGGTTGTTACCCAAGCTCAAACCCTTATTGTGATTTTACTGATTGCTGTGATGGTTGTCGGATTAGGGCTGATTGTCATTTTGTTATTCACGGTTATTCGCCCGATCAATCAGATGACAGATTCTATGTCTCAATTGGCCGACGGCAATTTAGAAACAGATATCCCGGCCCTTGGTAAAAGGGACGAAATTGGGGATATGGCAAATGCTGTGCAAATCTTTAAAGAAAATGCACAAGCTGTGAAAAGACTTGAAGAAGAACAAGTGCAAGCCGCCCAAGTCGCTGAAGAAGAAAAACGTAAATCCATGAATGCATTAGCTGACGGATTTGAAGCAACTATTCGAGGCGTTGTCGATAATGTGTCTTCTTCTGCAAGCAGCTTACAAGACACGTCACAAGCCATGGCAACACTTGCCAGTGAAACACAAGGCCAAGCAAGTGAAGTGGCACAAGCATCTGAAATGGCAACGTCAAATGTACAAACGGTTGCCGCAAGCGCAGAAGAGTTAAGCGCCTCCATTAATGAAATCACTCAACAAGTGACCAACTCCACACAAATTGCTAACCAAGCGGTAAATGAAGCTGAACAAACAAATAGCATCATTGAAAAACTTGTATCATCCACGCAAGAGATCGGTGAAGTTGTGAATCTTATTAACGAGATCGCAGAACAAACAAACCTATTAGCACTGAATGCAACTATTGAAGCCGCCCGTGCAGGTGATATGGGCAAGGGATTTGCGGTTGTAGCCAATGAAGTCAAAAGCTTGGCAACACAAACCGCGACAGCGACCGAACAGATCAGCAAGCAGATTGCATCCGTTCAAGGGGACACGCAATCCGCAGCGGGTGCGATTTCCTCTATTCAGGATATTATCAATAATATGAATAATATCTCCACAACTATTGCCGCCGCCATGGAGGAACAGGCAGCGGCAACACAAGAGATTTCAAGGTCTGTACAAGATGCAGAACAAGGGACATCCCTTGTAAACCAAAGTATTTCTTCCGTTCAGAATGCGGCAGAAGATACAGGTAGTTCTGCTACTCAGGTTCTGTCTTCTGCAGATGAACTCGCTCAACAATCTGATGTTTTACGTCAAGAAGTTGATAAATTCGTTTCTCAAGTCAGAAGTGCTTAACACATTATTTAAGCAGCTTTTTTTAACAAAGCTTCCGGAATTGTTTTCCGGAAGCTTTCTCTTTTTTGAAAAGCTTCATACATGGTTCGAAGATTTTCAAAAGGTTCCAATATTTTCGAACCCGTGGGTAAAACCGACAAGTAATCAACGATCACGACAATCACGCAATCAGCTAGTCCGGGTTCTTCACTGGTTAAATATAGATTACCATGAGTATACGCTTGCTCAAATGGCATCAAAACATCCTGAATTTTGCTAATATTGTCCGTAGCAAATTTTTTTGGATCAATATCTTCCGGCAAAGTTTTTCGAAGTAAGGGAACAACATATTCCCGGATAATCGGCTCATAAGCATAATGAGACGCGGCACTCATCCATGCGCGATGAAGGGCAAATTCCTTTGCCGTCCCAATCATTAAATTGCGCCCTACGAAACTCTCATCAACATATTCTAGAATGGCACAAGTTTCAAAAATCACATGATCCCCGTGAAGCATAACTGGTACTTTTCCAAATGGATGTAGTTTTAAATGCTTCTCACTTTTCAGATCGCTGAATTCTGTCATACCATTCATGGAAATCTCATAAGGCACACCTTTTTCTTCCAAGGCAATTCGAACCGAACGTAAATAGCTACTATAGTCAGGGCCAATCAAGGTTACAGCATTCATTTTTCTCTCCATCAAAATTAACTATGATCACTTGATAGATAGAAATCTGTCACTAATTAATATATGTTCAAGAACATATTATATTTTCTTTATCGTCGCAGTCGTGAAATCTATGCAGGAGCCGTTCTATGCCTTTATCCGCCACGCACAAAGCAGAAACCCGAAAGAAAATTGTCACTGCGGCAAGGGAACTTTTTAACCGATATGGGTTCAGCTCAATAAGTATAGACGAAATTATGGCGCGCGCGGGCCTGACCAGAGGTGGCTTTTATGCCCATTTCAAAAACAAAGCCTCCCTTTATGCAGAGGCTATTACATCCATTCGCCAAAGACATGAAGAAACAGGATTGATGGAAAGATGTATGCTTGATCCTGAAGTCACTCGAGAAGCCATTGCTGGGTTTTACCTTAGTCCTAATCATAGAGACAATAGAGAAGAAGGCTGCCCTCTTCCCGCTCTCGTTTCAGATGTATCGCGTGAAAATGACACTGTGAAAGCCGCTTATACAGACGTCTTTCAAAACTTATCCGCTGCCCTCGCAGGGAAATATGACGGCAGTAAAGTTGAATTTGATAAATTAGACGATAAAGCCATCGCCGATGCGGTGCTTTGTGTCGGCGGACAAATTATTTCCCGCGCGATCAATGATAAAGAAACATCTGATCGGATTTTGAAGGCCTGTTACGCTGAATTATTAACCCGTAACGCAAAATAAAAGGCGATCCAAAGATCGCCTTTTAAATTCTTATTTTGCAGCTTCCATAAAATCTACAAAACGTTTGAATAGATAGTGACTATCCTGTGGACCCGGAGAGGCTTCCGGATGATATTGTACAGAAAAGACTGGCTTATCTTTCAAACGGATACCCGCCAATGTACCATCGAATAAGGAATAATGAGTTCCTTCAACACCATCAGGTAAACTATCTTTATCCACCACAAAGCCATGATTTTGACTGGTGATTTCTACTTTATCAGTGGTCAAATCTTTGATCGGATGGTTTGCACCACGATGACCTAAATGCATTTTTTGTGTCTTTGCACCAACGGCTAAAGACAGCATTTGATGTCCAAGACAAATACCAAATACAGGTTTCCCAGAGGCAATCACATCCTTAATCATTGGCACCGCATATTCACCTGTTGCCTCTGGATCACCAGGACCATTGGATAGGAAAACACCGTCTGGATCATGGCTAAGAATTTCTTCTGCTGTTGCCGTTGCCGGAAGAACTTTCACTTCACAGCCTTGCGCCACCAAGTTACGTAGAATGTTACGTTTGATGCCAAAATCAATTGCCACAACTTTAAACTTTGGATTTTCCAGCTGACCATAACCGGATCCAATTTTCCAAAGGCTTTCTTCCCAGTCATACGCTTGCGTGCAGGAAACCTCTTTCGCCAAATCCATGCCTTCAAGCCCCGGCCATTCTTGTGCGGTTTTCAATAATGCTGGTAAATCAAACTGACCATCTGCTTTATGGCAAATCACGCCATTTGGTGCCCCATTTTCACGAATATAGCGGGTCAAACTGCGTGTATCCACGCCTGCAATACCTGGTAGGTCATGTTTCTTTAACCAGTCATCGAAATGTTGGCTATTTCGGAAATTGGAAGGCTCTGTGATGTCCATTCGAAGGATACAACCAAGGGATGATGGTGTTACTGTTTCGATATCTTCATCATTGGTGCCAACATTCCCGATATGTGGGAAAGTAAATGTAATGATCTGTCCTGCATAAGAAGGATCAGTCATAATTTCCTGATAACCTGTTAAAGAAGTGTTGAAGCAAACTTCGCCTACTTTCGTAGTTTCAGCGCCTAAGCCTTTACCCCAGAAAACGGAGCCGTCAGAAAGCACGACCACCGCGGTTGCTCCTGCGGGTGGTGTCATATTTTCCAAATTTTTGGTCATGGAAGTCATCCCTTGCTATAAGCCATGAGCAACAAGCACCCTGTCATCAACAGGCAGAAATGGGAAGTCATTTTCTTCTTTTTTCTGGTAAGCGCATTTTGCATCATCCAAATTGGCGCAGTTTTAAGGTAAACAGGGCTTTGGGTCAAGCAAGCAAACGTAAATTCCTTCATAAAAAGATCGAATCTTCGCCATGAAAAAAACAAAAAATTAAAACATATATTTATCAACAACTTAACAACTGTGATCGCAGTTGCCACCAAGTTTATTTTGAGCTAATGTCCCCGTTCGCCATTTTCAGGGGATGAGGGCGAATATAAATTTTTGAAGAAAATTGGGAGTATTCCAATCATGCGTGAACAACTCAATCAAGCGCTTAAAGACAAAATGCGCGAGAAAGACAGCAACGCGGTTTCTACCTTGCGCCTTATTCTGGCTGCATTAAAAGACCGTGATATCGCAGCACGCTCCAAAGGGGAAATGGATGGAATCGGTGATTCCGATATCCTTCAAATGTTACAAACCATGGTAAAACAACGCCGTGATAGCATTCAAATGTATGAACAGGGCGGTCGTGCTGAATTGGCTGCAAAAGAACAAGCTGAAATTGATGTGATTGAAACCTTTCTTCCAAAACAAATGAATGAGGACGAAATGAAAGAAGCTATCTCCACGTTGATTGAAGAGCTTGGCGCCTCGAGCCTAAAAGATATGGGCAATGTTATGGGTGCTATGCGTGAACGTTTTGCAGGGCAAATGGACTTTGGCAAAGCATCTGGTTTGGTAAAAACATTACTGGCATAAACTGGAACAGCTGTCTTCTTTCTTGAGGATTTCCTCTATAAAAGTTACAAAAGCTATTCAATCTATTGAATAGCTTTTTCTTCATTTGGATCATTATGGCCTTACCACCAAATTTTTTAGACAATATACGGGATCGTATCTCCGTTTCTGACGTGGTCGGACGGAAAGTAAAACTTACCCGTAAAGGTCATGAGTTTGTGGGCCTTAGCCCGTTTAAAAATGAAAAGACACCTTCCTTTACCGTCAATGATCAAAAAGGGTTCTACCATTGCTTTGCTACCGGCGAACATGGAGATATCTTCACCTTTTTAATGAAAACAGAAGGCCTTCAATTTATGGAGGCCGTAGAACAACTGGCCAGCCAAGCTGGTATAGAAGTACCTAAAGCAACCCCGGAACAACAAGCAAAAGAAAAGCGTAAAGCAAGCCTTTATGATGCTACCGAGACTGCCTGTCGTTATTATCAACGTATGTTACGTAGTAGCGAAGGACGCGCTGCCCTCGCCTATCTAAAAGAACGTGGTTTATCAGATCAGACCATTGCCCGTTTCCGCTTAGGCTATGCCCCTTCAAATGGTGAAGGATTACGTAGTGCTGCTATTGGCGATGAAGTCGAAATGGAACAGTTGCTAGGGGCAGGCCTATTCAGAAAATCCACACGTGGTGGTGATCCTTATGCTTTTTTTCGAGATCGGATCATCTTTCCGATCGCGGATCGCCGCAATCGGGTCATTGCTTTTGGTGGTCGCTTTATGGGGGATGCAAAAGCCGCAGGCGTTGGCAAATATATTAACTCTCCTGATACCCCTCTCTTTGATAAAGGGCGTACTCTTTATAATCATGCAGAAGCGCGTCAGGCTTGTCATGATGGACAGACCTTAATCGTTGCTGAAGGCTATATGGATGTGATTGCCCTAGCCCAAGCAGGATTTGAAGCAGGTGTAGCGCCTTTAGGAACCGCTGTCACTCCTGAACAAATTCAAGAATTATGGAAGATGCATAACCTTCCTCATATGTCTTTAGATGGCGATGAAGCGGGACAAAAAGCCGCGGGACGTGCAGCAGATCGTGCGATGCCAATCTTGCAACCGGGCAAAAGTTTATCTTTCGTCTTCATGCCAGAAGGGGAAGACCCTGATAGCCTAATTCTTTCCAGTGGCCCTAAAGCCTTTCAAGAAACCATCGATAGCGCCATGCCATTAGATGCGTTTTTGTGGAATCGGGAATATGCGCTTGCCCCGACCCAAACACCGGAACAAAAAGCAGATTTAGAACGTCGCGTTTTTGAATTAGCAGACCAGATTCCCGATGAAACGGTTAAAAAACATTATCGCTCCGCTTTCTCCCAACGAATGTGGGAGGCATTTCGCGGACAAAAACAGAAAAAATCTGCATCAAGTCGATTCAAAGATAATCGAGGGACTATCCATGGTAATGCACCACATGCACGCACCCCATTAGGACGTCGTTTACGGCAGGAAGCCAATGAACTTAGCCGACGACAACAACAAATTGTCTTGGCAACCATGATCAACCATCCGACCCTTTTTGATCTTTACGAAGAAACATTAGATCGTTTTCAATTCGACCAAGACCTTGACAAACTGCGCGCAGGGCTCCAAAAGATCAATTCTTTTGTTGAGGTTCTTGACGCTAAAACAGTTAAAGCCCACCTAATAGAAGACGGCATGCAAGCGCTGCTGGATCTTGTCCTAACCGATCAGGTATACAGTTTGGCCCGACAGGCCCGAACTGACGCAGAGGAACAAGACGCGCGCCTCCTGTTAGATCATATGTTAAAGATCAGACAACAGGATGAAATTGTCGGCGAATTAGGGCGGCGAAATCGAGCGGGACTTAATGAACCCTCGACAGAAGAAGAAACACGAATTTTTGCTATGAGAAACGATCTGGATCACGGAGAGTATTTGATTGGTGAAGATGGCGAAGATTAATAGATTTGGGTTTGATGGTAAGAGACTGCAGCTTTTGCCATCTTTTTGTGCTTGCTGTTTTTGGTACGGTCTGCACAAGCCCTTTTTGAAAGCTAGACGTTAAAGGAAGGACCAGAATGTCCACCAAAAAACAAGCTACGGATCAGAAGAAAACCGAGGAAAAAGGCGATTCTCCAGTATTGGAAGACGCTAACAAAGCAGTAAAAAAACTGCTCGCAAAAGGTAAAGAAGAAGGCTTCATCACCATTGATGAGTTAAACGCCGCTTTACCACAAGATAAGGTCAGTACTGACCAAATCGAAGATGTTATGACCCTTTTGTCGGAAATGGGTATTAACGTAGTCGATAGTGAAGAAGCTGAAGCTGAAGCCAAAGAAGAAACAGAATCTGACGGCGAAGAAAGCGAAGGCAAAGCAGGCAATCTAAGCGATGATGATGTGGGCCGTACAGATGATCCTGTACGTATGTACCTTCGTGAAATGGGTACAGTAGAGCTTCTGTCCCGTGAAGGTGAGATTGCGATTGCAAGACGTATCGAAGCCGGTCGTGAAAAAATGATCGGCGCTTTATGTGAAAGCCCGCTCACCATGCGTGCGATTTCACAATGGCATGATGAATTGGTAGAAGGTCATATTCTTCTTCGTGATGTGATTGATTTAGATGCTACTATGGCTGGCGATCCAAACGAAGAAATGGATGAAAATGGTGAAATCGAAGAAGGCGTTGCTGAAGGCGATGATCCGACAACACCTGCTGTGAAAGAAGACAAAGAGTCTGATGAAACAGAAGGTGGCGAAGGAGAAAATGGCGAAAGCAACACCATGGGCGAAGACCCCGATTCCGTTGACAATGAGAATAATATGTCTCTGGCCGCAATGGAAGAGGTGTTGAAACCGGAAGTGGTTGAAACCTTTGAAAAGATTTCCGCAACCTATTCCAAATTGCAACGCGTTCAAGAAAAACGTCTTGCCTCAGAACAAGCGGGTGAAGAAGTATCCCGCTCTTCTGACCGTACCTATGACAAACACCGTAAAGAACTCATCGAATTGATGAAATCCGTTCGTTTGAACAACGTACGTATCGAAGAATTGGTTGAACAACTTTATGGCATTGCCAAAGACTTGACCCAGTTTGAAGGCAAGCTTTTACGTCTTGCGACTCGTTGTAAGATTAAACGTGAAGACTTCTTGAAAACATATTTTGGTCGCGAATTAGACCCTAGTTGGATGGAAGATATCGCAGATAAATCCAATGCTTGGGCGAAATTTGCTGCAAACCATGGTAAAGACGTAGAAAAATATCGTGAGAAAATTGGTGAACTAGTAGCAGAAACTGGCATCCCATTACCAGAATTCCGCCGCATCAACCAATTGGTTCAGCAAGGTGAGCGTGAAGCAAGCCGTGCGAAAAAAGAAATGGTGGAAGCAAATCTTCGTTTGGTAATTTCCATCGCCAAGAAATATACCAACCGTGGCTTACAATTCCTTGATCTGATTCAGGAAGGTAATATCGGCTTGATGAAAGCGGTTGATAAATTTGAATATCGCCGTGGTTATAAATTCTCTACCTACGCGACTTGGTGGATTCGTCAGGCGATCACCCGTTCTATCGCGGATCAGGCTCGTACAATTCGCATCCCGGTTCATATGATTGAAACCATTAACAAATTAGTGCGTACAAGCCGCCAGATGTTACATGAAATTGGTCGAGAACCAACCCCAGAAGAATTGGCAGAGAAGCTTCATATGCCACTTGAAAAAGTGCGTAAGGTTCTGAAAATTGCGAAAGAGCCTATCTCTCTTGAAACACCAATCGGTGATGAAGAAGATAGCCATCTAGGTGATTTCATCGAAGATAAGAATGCGATGCTGCCATCTGATAGCGCGATTCATTCAAACCTTCGTGAAACAACCACATTGGTATTGGCGTCTCTTACTGCACGTGAAGAACGTGTACTTCGTATGCGTTTTGGTATCGGTATGAATACCGACCACACTTTGGAAGAAGTTGGTCAACAATTTTCCGTAACCCGTGAACGTATTCGTCAGATTGAAGCAAAAGCATTACGTAAGCTGAAACATCCTAGTCGATCCAGAAAGCTAAGAAGCTTCTTGGATTACTAGTTATAACTTAGTTTCAATTTAAAGGCAGCCAATTGGCTGCCTTTTTTTTGTTGAATCCATGTAATAATTAGATAATACTAATATTATACATGATTGGATTTATACAAAGTCATGAAAGATAAGCCCTACTGATTTGGCCCCGAGTTTCGATTACCAAAATGGGTAAAAATTGCTTGATCAACTAAAAAAATTTACTTTTCTTAAAAGGAAATTGTCACTTCCAGTGACAGCTATTTTCCTAATCCTATCTGTCGTTGCTCTATGGGTAACGCTTAACTTCCAAAGAAATAATACCTATTATGAACAATTAAAAAATCACGTAGGAATTGATCAATCTTTAATGAATAAGGATATTTCAGCACGTATTTCTGCATTAGATAGAATGGTCAAACGTTGGGAAATACGAGGAGGCATTCCAGAAGAAGAGTTCATAGCTGATGCGGATTCATTCCTAAAAGACTATCCAGGTTTCCAAGCGATAAAATGGATAGATCAAGACTATATCATACGATGGGTTACACCAGTTGACAGCAATGTATTTAAGCAAAATCAAGACTTAGCTCTCAATGAAGGAAGAAGATTTGCTCTTGAAAAAGCCCGATTAAAGAAAACACCCACAGTTTCTGCACCCATAGACCTCATGGAAAATAGAAAAGGGTTCCAAATATATTTTCCTCTTTTTGTGGAAAGCCGTTTTGACGGGTTCATCGTTGGTGCGTTAGGATTTGATGATTGGATCAATCATGTCACACATTTAAATAACCATGACAATTTAGAAAAGGAACTACATTTAAAACATTCCTTTGATTATATTCATTTAGAAATTTTCTTCGATGGAGAATTGATTTATTCAACCCCCAATCAAAAAAGCAACGATCCGAACCTATGGCAACAAGAGAAAATAATAAATCTTGATGGTCATAGAATAGTTCTCCAGGTTACTCCCACTGAAAAATTCTTCAATGGAGCCGAAAGCTATATCCCAGAAATTTCCGCGTTCGCTGCGTTTATACTAGCTCTCTTCCTTTTTTATTCTGTCCTGTTATTGAATAAATCACAGAAAATTGCACAAAATGCTAAGGCCACAAATATGGCAAAGTTATCTTTCCTTTCTTGCATTAGTCATGAAACCAAAACTCCTCTAAACAAGATAGTAAACACTATAGAATTATTGCAAAAAGAACCGTCAAACAAAGAGCAAGCAGAACATTTGGATATTATTTTACAATCCGCCCAAAAGTTAGACTCTACGTTAAATGACGTTTTAGATTTGAGCAGAATTGAAGCAGGAGAATTTAAATTAAAAGAAGAAGGTTTTGAGCTAATTGCCTTGTTAGAAACTATTCTAGAGCCATATAAAACACTAGCAAAAGACAAACATCTTTCACTTGATGTATATTATAATTTCGATACCCAATTATACCTCGTTGGTGACCCAAAAAGATTGAGACAAATTCTACGCTGCTTGGTCAGTAATGCGATAAAATATACGGATTCTGGATATGTGGGTCTAATCGTTGAGTTGCTACATTCGGATAAAAATGCCTCATCTCCTTCACAACGAATCAAGTTTAGCGTTTCGGATTCCGGAATAGGTATTTCTCCTGAGAAATTAAAGACAATATTCACCCCATTCAACGACGATCAAAATGCCACTCAAAATGCCAATCTTGGCCTATCGATGATTCATCAACTGGTTCATATAATGGGGGGCGATATTAAGGTAGATAGTAAGGAAGGCATTGGCAGTAATTTTCATTTAGTTTTTGAATTTAAACTGGCTTCAAAAATTTCTGATTTACCTGATCTCCACTCCCAAACATAAAAAAGCCCTCTGATTTCTCAGAGGGCTATAAAGGTTAAAAGCCGAGATTTTCAATTTTTACTTTTTAGATCCGTATTTATATTCATGACGCAAGCCCATGAATAAGCATACACACATCACAAGCAGGATAACGGTGAATGGCAAGCCAACGGTAATCGCTGCAGCTTGCAACGCAGTAAGCGCATCTGCACCACCACCAAATAGCAAGACAGCTGCAACTACGCTTACCATCATCACCCAGAAGACACGTTGAATAGCAGGAGAATCGACTTTACCTCCCGCTGTGATCGCATCAATTACCAACGAACCAGAGTCAGAAGAGGTAATAAAGAAGACCAAGACTAACAACACCGCCAACGCTGATGTTAGTTCGGCCATCGGTAAATTTTCCAACATTTGGAACATCGCTAGCTCAACTTTACCTAGACCTCCAGCAAGTTGACCAACGCCATTTTGCACTTGATCCAAGGCAGATCCGCCAAAGATAGACATCCAAACCAATGTCACCAATGTCGGGATCAACAATACCGCGATTACAAATTCACGTACGGTACGGCCTTTGGAGATGCGGGCAATAAACATGCCTACGAATGGTGACCAGGAAATCCACCATGCCCAATAGAATACTGTCCAGCCTTGCATCCAAGCTTCATCTTCGCGACCCATCCAGTTACTCATAGGCACAACATTCATAATGTAAGCCAAGAGAGTATCACCTAATGTCATAAAGATAATCGCTGTCGGACCTGCGAATAGAACGAAGACTGCCAATAGGCCGGCGAGTCCCATATTCACATTACTTAAGATCTTCACACCTTTATCAAGACCCCGAAGCACAGAGAATAACGCGATCGCTGTCACGACTACGATAATGGCGATTTGGGATGTAATGCTATTTTCAATCCCGAATAGGAATTCCAGTCCACCTGCAGCTTGGCTTGCACCAAAACCAAGGGATGTTGCCAAACCAAATAAAGTCGCCAACACGGCAATCACATCAACCACATGGCCGAAAATGCCCCAAGAATGATTCCCGATGAGTGGATAGAAAGCAGAACGGATTGTTAGTGGCAAACCTTTGTTAAAGGTAAAGAATGCCAATGTTAAGCCAACAACTGCGTAAATTGCCCATGGGTGCAATCCCCAATGGAACATGGTTGCAGACATTGCCATAGTTGCAGCTTCGGCTGTATTAGCTTCCACGCCTAACGGTGTTTTATACCACCCTGTATAGTAAGCGACAGGTTCAGCCACAGACCAGAACATCAAGCCAATGCCCATGCCAGCAGCAAACAACATTGCAAACCAACTAATTTTACTAAATTCTGGTGTTGCAGATGCACCGCCAAGACGGATTTTGCCGAAAGGCAACACGATTAAAACAAGGCTGAATATCACAAAGATATTGCCACCGATCATAAACAACCAATCAAACTGGCCAATAGACCACCATTTGGCGCCGTCAAAAACCCCTTTTGACGCTTCAGGTGCTAAAAGAACACCTACGATAAACATTAAGGCAACGACACTGGCAATCCAGAAAACCGGGTGATGAAAGTCCATACCCCACTTTTCGAGATTGTCTTGACCAACCTCATAGTCAGTCTCATACAAATTTTTACTCATTATTTAAACTCCCAAACAGGCCCGTGAGCGATTTGTGACACACACAGACACACCGCTTTTAACCATGCGAACTGATATTATTTTTATAATGTGTTTCTTAGCTGAAACATGGAGGGGTCCTGCTCCTCCCACAGCTGCATAATCTTTGCTGTGTATAGAGGAACGCCAGAACAAAATTGTTCACAAGCGTCATTTTCTTCCTTAGAAGAGTAGAAAACCTCTCTCACATTTGGAAGGGGTTTATTTATTTTCCGCCTATACATATAAGGCATAAATCTATTTTAAGCATTAGCTTGCCAGTTGTTTAGATGCGTCATTTTTTCGATCCGGTTCTAACACATCCAATAGTGTTTCCCGAATTTGATCCAGCTTACCTTTATGCTCAATCTTCATCCCAAAAACATCTTTCACATAAAATACGTCAACAACCTCTTCTCCAAATGTGGAAATTTTTGATTTTCGAATTTGCAATCCAAGGCGCGTAATTGCAGATGTCAGATCAAACAGAATACCAGCGCGATCTCGTCCATTCACTTCTATGATGGTGAACGTTTCAGATCCTTTATTATCAATCAGCACCCGCGGCGGCACCGTGAAAATATCCCGACGATCTTTGAGGGCATTCTTCGCGCGACGACCTAATTCTTCCAACGGACGTAACTCACCAGACAAGACCCTACGAATGGTTTCCTCCAATCGAACAATTTTTCGCGGCTCAGAAAATGCCTGACCATCCAGATCTTGTACCCAGAAGTTATCTAATGCCATGCCATGTGTGAAAGTATGAATGCGTGCATTAAGGATTGTAGCTCCAGACACAGCCATTGCCCCGGCAAGACGAGAGAACAATCCCGGATGATCCCCTGCAAAGACAGTCACAATGGTCACTGCATTCTCTTCATCAACACTCACTCGGAAAGTAAGAGGACTTTCATGATCTTCCGCTTCTTTAACGATTTCCGCCTGTCGCGCTAATTCATCTGTCCTATAAGATAGATAATAACTATCCACGCCGTAATTCAGATATTCCTTACGATATTCTTCTGGCCAATGATTTAGTTTTTCTGCCAATGCTGCCTTTGCACCTTCAATACGCTTATCACGTCCTTCGGTTTCTAAACCACCAGATAAGATATCTTCCGTTCGATTATAGAGGTCGCGTAATAGGGTGGCCTTCCAATTATTCCAGACATTGGGGCCAACCGCACGGATATCAACCACCGTTAAGCATAGTAACAAACGTAGTCGTTCAAGGGATTGTACTTTTGAGGCAAAATCTTCGATGGTTTTTGGGTCATCCAAGTCACGTTTAAAGGCTGTATTGGACATCAATAAATGTTCACGCACCAACCAGATAACAGTTTGAGTTTGTTCTTCATTCAACCCTAAACGTGGGCAAACCTCTTTAGCAACTTCCGCCCCCAAGACAGAATGATCCCCCCCACGACCTTTCGCAATATCATGTAGCAAGACTGCTACATACAGCGCATCCTTACTAATCACTTTATCAAAGATTTTCGACGCAACAGGATGATCATCAACCAGCTCACCTTGTTCAATCATATTCATGATGCCAATCGCACGTATGGTATGCTCATCCGTTGTGTAAACGTGATACATATCATATTGCATTTGCGCGACAACACGCCCAAAATCTGGTAAAAAACGCCCTAACACCCCACATTCATTCATCATGCGTAAAGTTACTTCCGGATTTTCTTTAGCCGTTAAAATTTCAAGAAAGATACGGTTGGCCTCAGGATCGTTCTGGAGGTCTTTATTAATGACTTTTAAACGCCTTGTGATACTGCGAATGGTACGAGGATGAATATCGTAATCTGTTTGTTGAAACACTCGAAAGATACGTAACATATCAATCGGGTTCTCTTCCAATACTTTACCAGATGCCACAGCCAATCGGCCTGTGTCGATTTTAAACCCCTCGACTTCTTTCTTAAACATATTTAATGGCACACCTAAAACCCGACGTTTTTGGGCACTGGCTTCAAAGGCCGACAGGAAGATACGTGTTAAATCCCCAACCTCTTTCGCCACCAGAAAATAATGCTTCATAAAGCGCTCAACACCACTCGCCCCAGCATGGTTTTTATACCCCATTCGAAGCGCCAATTCCGGCTGCACATCAAAGGTAAGTCTATCTTCAGATCGTTTGGTTAGATAATGAAGATGACAGCGCAAAGTCCAAAGATATTGTTGCGCCTTTTTAAATCGATCGACTTCTTTCTGAGTGAGCTTCTTCTGTAAAACCAATTCAGAAATATCTTTAACTTTATAAAGGCTTTTTGTGATCCAATAGAGCGCATGAAGATCGCGCAGACCACCTTTACCTTCCTTTATATTTGGTTCCAACACATAACGAGTGTCACCCATCTTTTTATGGCGCTCGTCTCTTTCATCCAATTTTGCTGCCATGAATTTCTTTTCATTGCCATTCATGACTTGTTTGTCAAAAGCACGCGCCATTTTAGTATAGAGCTTTTTTTCGCCCCAAATATAACGGCTTTCCAACATGGAGGTACAAATGGTCCAATCCGCTTTGGCCTGCTTCACACATTCATCGATAGATCGAGTAGATTGCCCTACTTTAAGTCCCATGTCCCAAAGCATATAAAGCATCTCTTCGACAATCTGCTCGACACGTGGGGAGATTTTGTAATCATGTAAAAAAAGCAAATCCACATCGGATTGCGGGGACATTTCGCCCCGACCATATCCCCCGACAGCCACGATACAAACTGTCTCAGACATGGTTGGACTGGAAGAAGGATATAAATATTTAGTGGTCACATCGTAAAGGATCCGAATCACCTGATCCATAACGAAGGCATTGCCCATAACAGCCTTGGCACCATCTTGGTCTACAATAAAGCGGCGCTCAACCTCCGCATAGCCCTTCTTCAAAGCTTCTTTATAAAGACCAAGCCATTGTTGTCGTCTTTTTTGCGGAGTTAAATCTTTATCATCCCATAGCGCTTCCAGCGCCAGCTGCAATTCCTGACGATTGATAATCTTGCGGCGATTTTTCAGGCTTTCCATTGGTCCAAACTTTCAGGCGAAAAGATAATTTGCCTGAATTTTAGACGATCCAAAAGAATGCACAAGTATTAAGCAATACTATTCAGATAAAAGTGACTTTAACGCATAAAGCTGTTCAAGAGCCGCCCGCGGGGTCAGATCATCCGGGTCGATATCTGCCAAGGCTTGCTCCACTTCCGACGGGCCAGCCGCTGCTATTGCTTCAGCTTCTGCTGCCTCTTCTTCCTCTACCTGCGTCAACATTGCTTGAAATAACGGTAAATCATCTACCAAACGCGTCACCGCACCGGATTGTTCACCTTTTTCCAGCGTATGCAATACATCTTCAGCGCGTTTCACCACGGCTTTTGGTAAACCTGCAAGACGGGCCACATGGATACCATAGGATCGATCTGCCGCCCCCGCTGCCACTTCATGTAAGAAAATCACATCCCCTTTCCATTCCTTCACACGCATGGAATAAGGCTTCAAACTATCAAGCTTTTCCGTCAACGCGGTTAGTTCATGGTAATGGGTGGCAAAAAGCGCACGGCTTTTACAAATTTCATGCAAATGTTCAACACATGCCCAAGCTATCGATAGGCCATCAAAAGTCGCCGTACCTCGACCAATTTCATCCAAAATCACCAAAGAACGATCTGTTGACTGATTCAAGATCGTTGCTGTCTCTACCATTTCCACCATAAATGTGGAACGACCACGTGCCAAATCATCGGCCGCGCCAACGCGACTGAACAAGCGATCAACAACCCCAATATGAGCTGCACGCGCAGGTACATAACTACCGATTTGCGCCATAATCGCAATCAGTGCATTTTGCCGTAAAAATGTAGATTTACCGGCCATGTTTGGCCCCGTGATCAACCACAGACGACGTTCACCACCAAGGTCACACCCATTAGGGACAAAATGGCTATCGCCAGTTTTACCAAGAGCTGCTTCGACCACTGGATGACGTCCGGCCTCGATATCAAAGGCCAGTGAATGATCCACAACCGGACGACAATAATCCTGTTCATCTGCCAACATTGCCAAGGCCGCTGATAAATCAAGTTCCGCCATAGCGCGTGCTGCACGTGCCACATCCTCTGCACGGCTTATCACATCATTTGCAAGGTCTTGGAAAAGTTCTTGTTCCAACGCCAAGGCTTTCCCTTTGGATTCAACAATATCACGTGCCAGTTCTGATAGCTCGGTCGTGGTGTAGCGAACTGCATTGGTCATGGATTGACGATGAATAAACTCTTCCGTCATCTTGTCGGAATTACGTGCTGTCACTTCAATGAAATATCCAAGCACATTATTATGCTTAACTTTTAAAGTATCTACGCCAGTCTGTTCTTTATATTTACTTTCAAGATTACTGATCAGGCGACGGCTTTCACTCCCCATCACCCTTAATTCATCAAGGCGCGGATTATACCCTTCGGCAATAAAACCACCATCGCGTGCCAATACAGGTAAATCTGTATCCAATGCTTGATGAAGGCGTTCCACAATAACGTCATGAAGGCCAAGCCCTTTTTCGGCCTCCCCGATACCACGTGGCAATTCCATATCTGTACTTGCAAGAATAGCTTTCACACGATTTGTTGCCCCCAACCCATCACGGATTGCCGCCAGATCACGCGGTCCACCACGCCCAAGGCCAATACGCCCCAGTGCCCGTTCCAAATCCGGTGTTTCTTTTAATAAGTCCCGTAAGTCGCCGCGCGCCATATCCGCATTCATGAAAAACGCCACCATATCCAGACGATCATTCACATCCACAGGATTGGTGAGAGGTGCCGCTAAACGTGCAGAAAGCGCACGCGCGCCTGCCCCTGTCACAGTGCGATCAATTGTTGCAAGCAAGCTGCCTTTACGTTCCCCAGACAGGGTAATTGCAAGTTCCAGATTACGGCGAGTGGCTTGGTCAATCTCCATCAAACCGCCATCAGAAACTTGAGACAGTTTCTCAAGCCGCGGCATCTTATCAACCTGGGTAAGTTCTAGATAATCAAGTAATGCCCCTGCCGCAGATGTTTCACCACGATTGAAATCCCCAAATGCATCAAGAGAGGCAACGCCATAAAAGTCCTTTAAGCGATTTTCATTATTAATACTGTCAAAACGACTATCTGGTTGCGGGGTAATGATATGTTGCCATTCAGCAAAGATGTCGAAAAATTCTGTCTTCTCCATCAGTTTTTGTGACACTAATAATTCACCCGGAGACACACGTGCGAGCACCGCCCCTAATTTCCCATCTTCAATGCGCTGCACATGGAAAATACCAGTAGACATATCCGCCCAACTTAACGCCAAGTCTTTTCCTGCGGATGCAAGTGCAGCCAGATAGTTATGACTGCGCGCATCCAGCAACGTATCTTCGGTTAAGGTACCTTGCGTTACAACCCGTTTAACTTCGCGGCGCACAACAGATTTGGAACCACGCTTTTTTGCTTCTGCGGGATCTTCGGTTTGTTCGCAAACAGCAACGCGAAACCCTTGGCGGATAAGACGTGCCATATAATTTTCAGCCGCATGATAGGGCACCCCACACATCGGGATTTCCGTATCTTCATGCTTACCACGCTTGGTCAGCGTGATGTCCAATGCCTCAGCAGCCCTTACAGCGTCATCAAAAAACAACTCATAAAAATCCCCCATACGATAGAATAATAAATGATCTTGATGATGCTCCTTGATGGACAGATATTGCGCCATCATCGGAGTAACTTTGGGAGTAGTTTTTGTGGTTTCAGTTTTTGCTGCAGTATCAGGCATAAGTTTTCTTGTTAAAATGGATCACATAATCATTCTTTAAAGGGAGTCCGAGTATAAGCAGAGTCCCTCTCCTCACAAGGCATAAGCAATGACTTTTCCAATTTTTCACCTAGTCCATTGAATCAACACTGTTTTTATCTAATAGAAACAGTTTCTAATATGTCATGATAGTGTCACAAAAATACTATATTTCAGTGACTTAAGAAAACTCCGAAATATTAGACAGTTTTTTCCTGTTCCAGAATGCTTTGTCAAACCGGATTGGCTAGGGTATCTACAGGATAGATGACGCTTTTTCGCAGATTAACGTCTCTATTTTGATGAAGTAACCGCCGAACTAAATTGGATCAAAAATGGCTGATAATAAAAAAAGCATGACAGACGAAGACGCGTTGGTATTCCACGCACAAGGTCGCCCTGGTAAATTGGAAATTTCCGCAACTAAACCACTAACAACACAGCGTGACTTGTCTCTTGCCTATTCCCCGGGTGTCGCAATTCCTTGCCTTCGTATCGAAGAAGACCCTTCAACTGCTTATGATTATACTGCTAAAGGTAACGTTGTTGCCGTCATTTCAAACGGCACAGCGGTTCTTGGCCTTGGTTCTATCGGTGCTCTTGCGTCTAAACCAGTGATGGAAGGTAAAGCCGTCTTATTTAAACGTTTCGCGGACGTAGATGGTATCGACCTTGAAGTCGACACAACGGATGTTGATGAGTTTGTAAATGCTGTTCGTTATCTTGGCCCAAGCTTCGGTGGTATTAACCTAGAAGACATCAAAGCACCAGAATGTTTCATTATCGAGCAACGCTTACGCGAATTGATGGATATCCCAGTCTTCCATGATGACCAGCATGGCACAGCGATCATTGCGGCTGCAGGTTTATTAAACGCATTGGATCTTACCAATCGCGATATTAAAACAACCAAGCTTGTTTGTAACGGGGCGGGTGCTGCGGCAATTGCCTGCGTGGAATTGGTCAAAGCTTTAGGTATGCCATCTGAAAATGTTATCATGTGCGATTCCAAAGGCGTGATTTATCAAGGCCGCGAAGAAGGCATGAATCAATGGAAATCCGCCCATGCTGTCGCCACTAAAGATCGCACGTTGCAAGAGGCCTTAAAAGGTGCTGATGTTTTCTTTGGCCTTTCTGTAAAAGGGGCTGTTACTGGTAAAATGGTCAAAGAAATGGCAGATCAGCCAATCATCTTTGCCATGGCAAACCCTGATCCAGAAATCACACCCGACGAAGTTAAAGCAGTACGCAAAGATGCAATCATTGCAACAGGTCGTTCCGACTTTGCCAACCAAGTAAATAACGTACTTGGCTTCCCATATATTTTCCGTGGCGCATTGGATGTACGTGCAAGCACCATCAACGATGAGATGAAAACAGCTGCGGCCCGTGCCATTGCCGAACTAGCACGCGAAGATGTGCCCGACGAAGTTGCGGCGGCTTATGGTGGTACAAAATTGGTTTACGGCCCAGATTACATTATCCCGGCACCATTTGATCCACGCTTGATCGTTGCGGTTCCAGGTGCAGTGGCACAAGCTGCGATGGATTCCGGTGTTGCAGCAAAACCAATCATCGATATGGAACGCTATCGTCAGGAATTGAAACAACGCCTTGATCCGACTGCAGGCATGTTGAACTTAATCTTCTCCAAAGTTCGTTCAAACCCACGTCGTGTTACTTTTGCAGAAGGTGAAGAAGAACGCGTGATCCGCGCTGCGGTTGCTTTCCGCAATGCGGGTTATGGCTATCCAGTTCTTATTGGTCGTGAAGATCGTATTGTTAAGAAAATGGAAGAGTTGGGTCTTGATGGGGGGGATATTGAAATTCAAAATGCCAAGCTTTCTCATCGTAATGAGAAATATGCGGAATTCCTATATAAACGCCTGCAACGTAAAGGTTTCATGTATCGTGATTGCTTGCATCAAGTAAACCAAGATCGAAATGTCTTTGCGTCCTGTATGTTAGCATTAAATGAAACAGACGCAGTCGTAACAGGTATAACACGTCACTTCCATGATTCATTTGATGCGGTTCAACGTGTCATAGATACGAAAAAAGGCGAAGTGCCAATGGGATTGATGATTATCGTTTCCCGTGGTCGCACTTACTTTGTAGCAGACACATCTATCCACGACACACCAGATGCCGAAACATTGGCGGATATTTCCGAACAAACAGCAACATTTGCACAAAGCCTTGGTCTTGAACCACGTGTTGCCTTCATGTCTGCGTCCAGCTTCGGTAATCCATCCATTGTAAAATCCAATCGTATCAGTGAAGCAGTTCAAATTTTGAATGATCGCCGTGTGTCTTTTGAGTTTGATGGCGAGATGTCTCCCTCTGTTGCCTTAAATTCAGAACAACGTGAGCGTCTCTATCCATTCTGTAAACTTTCAGGTGATGCAAATATTCTGGTAATGCCTGGATTACATTCAGCGCATATTGCCACACGTCTTTTACAAGAAATTGGTAAATGTACTGTTATTGGCCCACTGGTAATGGGGATGAGTAAACCGGTACAAATTGTACAAACAGGTGCGTCTGTGAATGACATCGTGAATGCGGCTGCGCTTGCAGTCCATGATGCGCTTCGTTAAACAGGCCTTTTAAGATTTAGTAAAGCTGATAGGACATGAACAAAAGTTATCTCACGGCCCCGACATTACCCGAAAAGGTCCAAGCAGCGGTTATTGCGATAGCACCTATTTTGGTCATGATTATCAGCTTTTACTATTTCGACTATATCTCTATGGTCGCAGCCCTTTTGGTAGGCACATTATCAAGCGTCACCATCTATATCCTTTCAAGCCTCAGTCTTGAGAGAGAGTTTTATGTAAAACAGCAACTTTCTATCACACAATCTGATCTGCAAAGCAGCCATCACGCCTTAGATCAACGTGCAGAGATGATAGAAAAAATGATTGATGGATTGCCTGATCCATTAATTTTCATCAATAAGAAACATCGTTGTTTACGCCGCAACGCAACTGCCCGGGATTATTTTCCAAACTTATCACCCGGTCGGCCAATCACATCCGTATTACGCCATCCTGAACTTATTTATGGGATTGATTATGTGCTTGATACTGGCGAAGCACGATCTGTTGCAATCGAGTTACCCTCCAATGTCGCAACAAAAATGGAAGTAAGAATACTGCCTATCGCGACAATTGGTGAAGATGGCAACAATGAACATTCTGCAATCCTATTAGCCATGCAAGATGTGACCAAGGTGGAACGTAGCGAAGCCATGCGTGCAGATTTCGTTGCCAATGTAAGCCATGAATTACGCACCCCATTAACCAGTTTAGTGGGATTTGCAGAAACCTTACTTGGGCCTGCCAAAGATGACGAAGAAGCGCGTCTTCAGTTTTTGGGCATTATGCAAGAACAAGCAGAACGCATGCTTCAAATTATTGAAGACTTATTGTCCCTATCTCGTATCGAAGTGGACGAACATTCTCGCCCCACAGAGGAAGTAGATATACGTGATGCGCTTCGCAAAACATGCGACACACTTAAGATGAAAGCGGATAAGAACCAAACCACACTTGATCTTAAAATCGCAGAAGATATTCCCTTGATTCAGGGAGATGAAGGGCAACTCATTCAAGTTTTCCAAAATTTAATTGATAACGCCATCAAATATGGTTCCGAAAATGGTGCCAAGAAAAACTCTGTCGTTACGGTGACTGTTCAGAATGTAGACGAAGCTCATATTTCAGTGGCTATCGCTGATCAGGGAAAAGGTATACCTGAAGACAGCCTACCACGATTGACAGAACGGTTTTATCGCGTAGATACGGCACGTTCTCGTGAAATGGGGGGAACAGGTCTCGGCTTGGCAATTGTAAAGCATATTGTCAACCGACACCGTGGAAAACTGTATATCACGAGTGAAGTGGATAAGGGCAGTTGTTTCAGTATCTCCCTACCGATCCGATCTTCTATAATTTCTTGATATCAATGGCGTTTTAACGTCATAAAACTTCACATTTTATCCGTTATCAACGTATAAATTATGCTGTGAAAAATTATGCATATCTCATATTGA
>NZ_SMMC01000151.1 GCF_009711445.1 Curvivirga aplysinae
CAATATATAGATGTTTCACGTGAAACATTACCTTTAGAAATAATAGGGTATTACTTGTTCTTTAGAAACACTTGAAATTCGCCTCTAATTCACGTATATGATAGTCGCTAAGCGGGCTTGATCCAATATTGTATCGCCCCTTTAAATTAGAGATTATTACCCCTCAATCAATGAAGTGAGCCCAGTTTATGAAACAGTGGGATGTAATTGTTGTGGGCGGAGGTCATGCCGGTTGTGAAGCCGCTGCCGCATCTGCAAGAGCAGGTGCAAAGACTCTTCTGTTGACCCACAAAATTGAAAAGCTAGGAGAGATGTCTTGTAACCCTGCCATCGGTGGATTGGGCAAAGGTCATCTGGTGCGTGAGATTGATGCTATGGATGGTATCATGGGTCGATGCATTGATCAGGCGGGTATTCAATATCGCATGTTGAATCAAAGTAAAGGACCTGCTGTTCGTGGTCCCCGTGCCCAAGCAGATCGCAAGCTTTATAAAAAAGCGATGCAAGCGATTTTAGCAGATCAAGAAAATCTAGATATTGTTGCGGCGGCTGTTGATGATATTAAACTGAATGAGGATGGTGTCGTTTCAGGTGTCTTAACCGAAGATGGTGAAACATATCTATGTGGTCAGGTGGTCCTAACCACAGGCACATTCCTGTCTGGCCTGATTCATCTTGGAAATAAAAAAATCCCAGCTGGTCGTGTTGGGGATGACCCTTCTTATGGTCTTTCAAAAACGCTTGATCGTTTTGGGTTTAATCTTGGTCGATTGAAAACAGGTACCCCTGCCCGTCTGGATGCACGTACAATTGATTACAGTGATCTACAAGAACAACCAGGTGATGAAGATTTAAGACCTTTTTCTGATCTAACAGAGAAAGTAGAAGTGCCACAAATTTCCTGTCATATCACTTATACAACGCCAGAGAGTCATAAGATCATTCGTGATAATTTGGATCAATCGGCGATGTATTCAGGACAGATTGAAGGTGTGGGTCCACGTTATTGCCCATCCATTGAAGATAAGATTGTACGTTTTGCTGACAAAGACCGTCATCAGATTTTCTTGGAACCAGAAGGATTGGATGATCATACGGTTTATCCAAATGGTATTTCTACTTCCATGCCGGAAGACGTACAAAAGGCATTCCTGCGTTCTATTCCCGGATTGGAAAATGTAGAAATTCTTCAATATGGTTACGCCATTGAATATGATTATGTAGACCCGCGTGAATTGAAAGCAACGCTGGAAACACAGAAAATTTCTGGCCTATATTTAGCAGGTCAAATCAACGGCACCACTGGATATGAAGAAGCAGCGGCACAAGGTCTGATGGCAGGCTTAAATGCTGCCCTCACCGTGCAAGATAATGAAGCTTTGATCCTGGATCGTGCGGATGCATATATAGGTGTGATGATCGATGATCTGATCACTCGTGGGACTAATGAGCCTTATCGTATGTTCACCTCCCGTGCGGAATATCGTCTACGTCTTCGCGCAGATAATGCCGATCAACGTTTAACAGATATCGCCATCGATGCGGGTTGTGTGGATGATCTTCGTAAAGAAAAATGGCTTAAGAAAAAAGAGGCTCTCACCTCTGCACGTGAAATGGCACGTGATCTGAAAGCCAGCCCAAATGCGTTAAAGAAAAAAGGCTTTAAGGTAAATGAAGATGGCGTAATGCGATCTGTTCATGATCTTCTTTCTTTACCGGATATGACCATAGAACGTCTTACAGTTATGTGGCCAGAGCTTGAAAATATCGAAGCAGATATTGTGGAGCAATTGGAAATAGATGGTCGTTATTCTGGATATCTTGAAAGACAGGATGCAGATATTAAAGCCTTCCGTAAGGATGAAGGATTGCATCTACCGACGGATCTCGATTATGCCAAAGTGGGTAGCCTGTCAAATGAGATGCAACAGAAACTGACAGAACATCGTCCACAAACTTTGGGCGCTGCGGCGCGTATCCCAGGAGTTACACCTGCGGCTTTGGTTGCTCTGCTTCGTTATGTTAAACGTCAAAAGGCTGAAGCAGCTTAATATATTCTACTTTGATATTTCTTTTGAAGGGGCAAGACTAAACTGATAGTCTTGCCCTTCTTCTTTGAGATATCTCCTCCAGAAAAATAACAGGATTTTCAAATGTCATTCACCGCAGAAGACTTCCAGAAGGAACTTAATGTTTCACGTGAAACAATGGAGAAATTGAAACAGTATGATGAACTGCTTCAAAAATGGCAGAAGAAAATCAATCTTGTTGGCCCAGCTACGATGCCGGATCGATGGCGTCGTCATTTCTTAGATTCTGCACAGCTCCTTCCTCTTATTCCAGAATATGCAAAAATTCATGTGGATATGGGAAGTGGGGCAGGATTTCCGGGTTTGGTTCTTGCAATTATGACAGGAATGGAGGTTCATTTAATTGAATCTGATCTTAGAAAATGCCTTTTCATGCGCGAAGTTGTCCGTGTGACAGGTGCAAATGTCACGGTTCATAATAAAAGAATAGAAAAAATTACAGATATTAAGGCAGATGTGATTTCTGCGCGTGCGCTTGCAAGTCTTTCAAAACTCTTAGATTACGCAAATTCCTTTCTTAAAAAAGATACATTATGTGTCTTCCCTAAAGGAAAACGGTTTGAAGAAGAATTGACCGAACTAAAATATGTATGGTATATAAAAGAACATCGAGTAACCAGCGTAACAGACGATGAGGGTGTCGTCCTGGTGATAAGGGGTATTGAAGATGTTCGCGAAACTGCCAGAACAAGTGACTCAGCCTAACGGGGATGGAACTGCACGTATCCTCGCCATAGCCAACCAAAAAGGTGGGGTAGGAAAAACAACGACCGCTATTAATCTAGCAACTGCGATGGCTGCGGTCGGAAATAAAGTTCTTATTATTGATATTGATGCGCAGGGAAATGCCAGTACAGGTCTTGGCATTCTACCAGAAGAGCGCAAAGTGACGTCCTATGATATTTTAATGGGTCAGATAGATGTGCAATCTGCGATCCATGAAACCGAAATTCCAAACCTACATGTGATCCCAAGTACAGTGGATTTATCAGGGGCGGAAATCGAACTGATTGAAGAAGATCGTCGCGAGTTCCGTCTTAGAGATGGTTTGCGCAATGTGGCGACGGAATATGACTATATTTTAGTTGATTGTCCCCCTGCCCTTGGTCTTTTAACACTGAATGCATTATGTGCCGCCAACGCGGTCTTAGTGCCGTTACAATGTGAGTTCTATGCGCTTGAAGGCCTAAGCCATCTGATCAAGACAATTGAACGTGTGAAGCGTGCTTTTAATCCGGGTCTGGATATCGAAGGCGTTATCCTCACCATGCATGATCAACGTAACAATCTGTCAGAAATGGTAGAAGCTGACGTAAGAGATCACTTTGGTGAGAAAGTATATAATACTGTAATTCCAAGAAATGTTCGCGTTTCAGAAGCACCGTCTCATGGTAAGCCTGTCATTCTTTATGATGTTAATTGCCGTGGGTCCCAAGCCTATATTCATTTGGCAGGTGAAGTTTTAAAACGTGAAGGAAGGGCTGTTTAATGATAGCTGCAAAAAAATCAAATTTAGGACGCGGCCTATCCGCGTTATTGGGTGATGAAACTGCATTTGAAGAAACTCTACCGGCAGAGGTAGAGCGTGCCTCTAAACCTGTACCCGTTGAGTTTCTAAAACCAAATCCAGATCAACCACGTAAGCGTTTCGAAGATGGTGCCATAGACTCTTTGGTAAAATCTATTGAAGAAAAAGGTATTCTTCAGCCGATTTTAGTGCGTCGTCATCCACAGGAAACAAATTCTTATGAAATTGTGGCTGGTGAGCGTCGTTGGCGTGCGGCTCAGCGGGCAAAATTACATGAAGTCCCTGTCATTATTAAAGATTTAAGTGATGCAGATACACTGGAATTTGCACTTATTGAGAATATTCATCGTGAAGACCTTACCCCGCTTGAAGAGGCAGAGGGTTATCAACGTCTTATGGATGAATTTGGTCATACACAGGAAGCTTTATCGAAGACTGTAAGTAAAAGTCGTAGTCACATTGCCAATACTTTACGTCTTTTAAATCTATCTGACGAAATCAAGAGTATGATTGATGATGGATTATTATCTGCGGGTCATGGCCGTTGTCTGGTCGGTGTGGCAAATGCAGAGGAAATAGCACATATCGTGATTGAGAAAGGTTTGAATGTCCGTCAAACCGAACAATTGGTAAAGCAAGGTAAGACAGCATCTGCTGATCCGATGAAAAAAATCAAGAAGCAATTAACACGTGATCCAAATGTGTCTGCTTTGGAAGACAGTTTAACTAATAATCTTGGCATGAAAGTAAAGATCGCAACAAAATCCGAAGAAACGGGTAAATTAACCATCGAATACGATAATCTAGATCAGCTAGATGAGGTGATTTCTCGCCTTTCTTCTACAGGGTTAGATTTACCGACAGAAGGAAATGTAGTGGAGATGTAAGTCTCTATAAAAAGAATATCTCCAAGATAGATCGCCGTTTTGGCTTGATGTTAGATGAAGATTAACGTCTTCTTTGACGTCTGGCCAGAGCGGCGATTTGTTGTAAGGCTCTGCCTGTAATTATTTCCGGAGGTAAACCTGTTCGTTTACAATCTTTTTCAGCATTTAAAAGGATTGTTAAAACCTGAGCTGTAGGAATCTTACCCCAAAATCGGCATTGCGCTGTAAATTTGTCTTTGATTTTCCAGAAAATTGGTGGACGTAAAGAACCTACAGCCTCATCAACTCTTGATCCGATTTCCATTTTGGCTTGGACCTGCTGAATTTTGAGCATATGACCTGTCATTGAGCGGATAAGAGCAACTGGGCTTAAACCATCATCCCATAACTTATTAAGTACTAAATCTAATTGCTTAGCATCCCCTTCTGCAGTTGCTTGAACGGCCATATCAAGAGAAAAAGCAGATGTATCTCCGATGGCTTCTGTCACATCATCAAGATCAAGACGCTTATCCTCACCTGCATATAAAACAAGTTTTTCCAGCTCTGACCGGGTCATCCCGCGGCTACTTCCCATATTTTCGGTAAGATAGGCAACAGCATCTGTTGTGATATTAACCTGATTATCCTTCATATGATCGCGGATAACCGCATCAAGGGAACGATTATCATCTGCATAACAGGCAATTGCAGCACCAAAATCTTTTGATTTTTCAAACGCCTGACGTAATTTGGAAGATTTAGCTAAATCACCCCCCGCAACAACGATTAATGCATCCCCAGGCGGGTTTTCAAGGAATTCTACAAAGGTCTTAGCATGACTATCTGCGACATCCCGTATACGGACCACACGACGGCCGCCCATCATAGAAATAGCTGCCGCTTCATCGCTTAAACGAGCTGGGTCGGATTTTAAGATATCTCCATCCAAATCTGCAATCAAGAAAGGGTCTGATACGTCCTCAACGACTGTTTTTGTAAGTATGTCGAAACGCTCTTTAACAAGTCCTTCATCTGGACCAAATACAAGTATACAACGTATCTTTGGATCGGGTGATTTTAAAAAAGCCGCTGTTTTTCCTGTAGCAATAAGCAATTTATTTGCCTTTATTGATCCTGGGTTTGTCTTCGTTTAATAAGTGCTGCGATACGGATTTTAGCATCCTCTGCGATTTCTTCTAGATTACGTCGGACTGCATCATTTTCAGCAACACTTGTGGAATATGCATTATCTGATTCATTGTAACCTGTTGTACGACTAACAGAAAACTCAGCTGTATTTTCTTTATGAGTTAATGTGAACTTTACATTAACCGTAGAATTTTTGCGTGTTGTTGTATCATCCGCCTGAACACCTAGTGAACTTGAAGAGATAGATATACTAGATCTCAATTTAAATTCAGCATCGGATGGATTTCCATAGGGGTTCATGATGTCGTTGAGCCGATTATATAGGATCTGCCCAGTACGTTCCCCTATAGGGTAAATCTGAACTTTTTGGATAACATTATTATCCGATGATTGTTTTTTTGCATAAAGCGGCTGAAAACCGCATGCAGTGAGCAAGCTGATTAAACATAAAACAATGATTTTATTCATTTTAAGCAACGATATTCACAATTCTATTTGGGACAACAATCACCTTTTTAGGTGTTTTTCCTTCTAAAGCACGCTGAACATTATCCTGAGCAAGAGCAGCTTCTTCAACCAATGAGTTTTCCGCATCTTTTGCTACATCAATTTTTGCACGCATCTTTCCATTCACTTGAATTGCAATGGTAACAGATTCATCTACCAGCATAGATTTTTCTGCTTCTGGCCAAGCAACATCTGTAAGATCGTCTTTATGACCTAATGCATGCCATAACTCTGCAGTTAAATGCGGGGTCATTGGGCTCAATAATTTTACCAAGGTTTCAAAACCAATACGACGTAAGTATTGTGCAGCCTCATCATCACCTTTTACGGCTTCCAACCCATTTGATAATTCACGAATACGGGCAACGGCCTTGTTGAAATGTAGGCGTTCAAGATCAAGACCCAAGGCATCCACGGTTTTATGAACCATCCGCAATAGATCAAGATTTTTGCCGCTCATTTCGGGCTGAGAAGCTCCTACAGGCGCAATAGGGCCTTTTGGTGAGGTGATCATACGCCAAACACGGTTAATGTATTTCCAGGCACCCTCAACGCCGCTTTCTGTCCATTCCAAATCACGATCCGGTGGGCTATCAGATAACATAAATAAACGGGCTGTATCCGCACCATATGTTTCCACAATATCCTCTGGATCCACCACATTCTTTTTGGATTTGGACATCTTTATAGAACGCCCTACCGTTACAGGTGCACCTGTTTTCACATGAGTTGCGGACCCAGCATCTTTTTCTACATCAGCGGGGAAAAGCCACTTTCCATCCGAATCTTGGTAAGTCTCGTGACAAATCATACCTTGTGTAAATAATCCATCAAATGGTTCGGCAACATCAAGATATCCACATTTCTGTAATGCACGGGTAAAGAAACGAGAATAAAGTAAGTGAAGAACTGCATGTTCTACGCCGCCCACATATTGATCAACAGGCAACCAATAATTTGCTAAATCCTTATCAAATGCTTTTTCTTCATTATGGGCATCGCAGTAGCGGGCAAAATACCAGCTACTTTCAAAGAATGTATCAAATGTATCTGTTTCGCGTTGCGCATCTTTACCACATTTAGGGCAAGAACAGTTTTTCCAGGTTGGATGATGATCCAAAGGATTTCCCGGTTGGTCAAAAGATACATCTTCTGGCAATTTGACAGGTAAATCTGATGCAGGAACAGGTACAATACCGCAATCATCACAATGGATCATCGGTACAGGGCAACCCCAATAACGCTGGCGAGATACGCCCCAGTCACGTAAACGATAATTAATCGTCCCCTCACCGGCTTTGATGGTTTCAAGTTTACTAATAGCTGCTTCTTTCGCAGCATCAACTTCCATACCATTCAAGAAGTCAGAATTATATATTGTACCGGAATCTGTATAAGCTTCGTTTTCAACAGAAAATTCTGCTGGATCAGCGCCTTCGGGAAGAACTACAGGAATCACATCTAAATCATATTTACGTGCAAAATCTAGATCTCGTTGATCATGCGCAGGACAGGCAAAAATCGCACCTGTGCCATATTCCATCAGCACAAAATTCGCGACGAATATTTTTAGTGTCTTACCTTCAATAAAAGGATGTTTTACTTCTAAGCCTGTATCAAAACCAAGCTTATCAGCCTTTTCTATCTCTTCTTCAGAAGTACCCATTCGGGAACATTCAGCCACAAAAGCTTGTAGGTCTGGATTATCTTTTGCTAATTCCTCAGAAATAGGATGATTTGCAGCAATTGCACAGAAAGATGCACCATATAATGTATCTGGGCGGGTTGTATAAACCTCAAGTTTTTCTTCGCGTCCGATGATATCGAAATGAACACGGGCGCCGGATGATTTACCAATCCAGTTATTCTGCATCAAGCGAACTTTATCTGGCCAACGATCAAGTCCCTCAATACCTTCAAGAAGCTCATCAGCAAATTCAGTAATTTTTAGGAACCATTGGTTCAATCGGCGACGTTCTACAGGGGCGCCAGAACGCCAACCTTTACCATCAACAACCTGTTCATTGGCAAGGACTGTGTTTTCGACAGGATCCCAATTCACCCAACTTTCTTTACGATAAGCTAATCCTGCCTCTACAAAATCAAGGAACATTTTCTGTTCATGTTTAAAATAATCCGGCTCACAAGTGGTGACCTCTCGGTCCCAATCAAGTGACAAACCAAGTTTACCTAGTTGTTCCCGCATGGAAGCAACATTGCTTGTCGTCCATTTGGCTGGATGAACATTATTTTCGATCGCGGCATTTTCTGCCGGCAAACCAAAAGCATCCCAACCCATAGGATGCAAGACATTAAACCCTTTTGCACGTTTAAAACGGGCAACCACATCACCTAGAGTATAATTTCGTACATGCCCCATATGGATACGGCCAGAGGGATAGGGAAACATTTCCAAGACATAATATTTAGGCTTGCTACGATCAACTTGAGCTTGGAACGATTGTTGTTTTTCCCAATTTTCCTGCCATTTGGCTTCGATATCACGGAAATTATACAAGGTGGATTCTGCGGACATTTTTAATCTTTATTCTGAATAGAGTTCTGGCGATAACTTAAATTTTTTAAGTAGTTTTATTCTTGATTTTCCAGGGCCGCAACACGCATCTGGCGGGCGCGAGCCAAAATAGAATCTTCAATTTTCAAGGCAAATTCTTTTGAAACAGTAACAGTTTCCCATTGACCGGCTGCATTCTTAACTTCTTTGAAGGCAGATACACGCAAACCATCAGAACGTAGTTCTTGGGAAAGAATATATACGTTTAACTTAAATCGCTCATTCAGCTTTTCAGCTGGGCTATACCAATCAGTAATAATAACACCACCAAACGGATCTACCTGATTTAGTGGCATGAAGGAAATTGTATCAAGTGAGGCACGCCAGATAAAAGCATTTACTGCTACGCCGCCTATTGAAGATTCATCGCTGCTTGAACCACCAAAAGAAAATCCTTCTTCCCCTAACAATTTTCCATTTCTTTGGCGACGATCCCACTCTCTATCTGTTTCGGAAGGAACACTTGGTTGGCCACCAGAACAGGAGGCTACGAAAATAGCAAGAGTAGCTAATACAAGGAAGCGACTAATTTTTAGCATAATTCAAACCCGAAAAAATTAACTAATTATGAAAAGAGTGTGTGCATATTATACCAAAACAAAGGGGAATCAACCGAAGTTGATTCCCCATTTGTATTTAGACTATATCTTCTAAAGAATTAGAAGGATAGACGTGTACCGATGATAACTGCTGTAGAGTCTTCTTCGCCAGAAGATGTTGCGTCGGAACCATCGTCGGATTCAGCGAACTGAACACCTGCATATGCAGATAGACCTTCAGCAACTGTGTATTCAACGTCCAAAGACAAGTTGTCATATTCGTCTGTTGTACCAGCACCGTCGTCTAGTTCTGTTGCAGCGTAACCAACGGAAACAGCTGTTGCACCGAAGGAGTAAGCAACACCTAATGTGAAGCCATCACCAGCGTCAGCAGTAGAAGACTTAGCAACTAGAGAGTCACCATTGTCGAAGTAAGATGCACCAATGGAGAAACCAGCGATACCAACTGTTGTACCAACTTCCCAAGCACGAACGTCTTCGTTTGTGTCAACTTGAGCGTCAGCCATTTTGTACTGACCAGCAGCTGTAACAGATGCACCAGCAAATTCACCAGAGTAAGAAACCATCAACTCATAGTGGTTGTCGAAATCAGACTTAGCTGTGGAAGAAGTAATCTCGCCTGTGGTTGTGTTTGCTGTTTCTGTTGTGGAGCCAGAGATAGAGCTATCTGGTGTCCAAGAGAAACCAGCAGAGAAGCCACCGAAATCAGGTGTGTAGTAAGATACTTTAGCAGCATCGGATGTACCTACAACAGAACCACCATCAGGAGCAGGAGCGCCACCTTTAAGTTGGCTATTGGAACGACCAGCTAGGTATGTACCTGTCCAACCGAAGGAACCAACCAGTACAGAACCACCTTGTGGTACGTTGTCGTCACCAACACCGTCGTCGTTACCAAGAACAACTTTACCGAAAGAACCTTTTAAGTCGATCCAGATTTCGTCAAGGTTAGAACCAGAACCGCCAGAACCACCAGAGTTAGCTGGACGCCAGTCAATACGACCACCATATGCCAAACCGTTGTCAGCTTCTGCATCGATGTCCCAGATCAAAGCTGTCATGAATGGCAAGTAACCCAATTTGTCGGTACGGTTGTCAGATGTGTCGTTTGTTTCAGCAATGTACTGAATGTCGATACCACCGGACAAAGATACTGTTGGAGCTTCTGCAGCGGAAGCAGAAGCAGCTACAGCAGAACCTGCAACCAATGCAGATGTAGCTAAAAGAATTTTACGCATAGTAAATACCTCCAAGTTGTCTGAAAGAATGCTCAGACAAAGTTTAACTGTGAAAACAAAACTGTTTCCGCATTCTGTATACTCATAGGAAGCTTTAAGGTGCAATGACTTATTAAGTTAAATTCGCGCTTTTGAAATTGTTGTGGCATTTTTGCAACAAGCATATTCTAGAAATAATTTGTAACAAATTCAATCAACTGCCAAGGAGAGGTGAAAGATAGTCTTTATAGTTTAGATACCGTTCTGCTGAACTGGAATAGACTTTGTTGCGCGCCTGATGCAAGCTGGCAGTCTTGATTTGTCTTTTATTCTTATAGAATTCCAAACAGGCTGGATCCCAATCTAGACCGATATGAGAAATAATCAATTTTGCTTGATTTTCTGTATCCGTAACAAGGTTTTCATAGTCGACTGTTAATATACGATCTCCAAAAAGACTTTGCCAAAAGTCCATTAGTTCATCCAGAATATCAAACATAAAATTGATGTCATCTAAATCATTATCAAATAAGAATTGATTAGCAAAACTTTGTTGATAGATGGAAAGCCCGCTGGCTGCACGGTTACGTTTTGCAAAAATAAATTTTGCTTTTGGTAAAATCGCCGCAAGCAGACCTATATACATAAAGTTCCCAATCGACTTTTCGACGATTTTCTTCGCAGTCTTATTTTCAATAAGGTCTTCTGAATTTTTCATAAATGTCTTTGAAAGCTGAATTTTATCTTCCTCTGAGCGCGCCATAAAATGGGCTGGCCATTCTATAGATGGTGGGAATTTGATCAGTTTACCTGCAACTTCAGCTTTTAATTTGTCGAGATTTTCTGACTCACCTATGCCATCACATTCTGGATGGGCTGCAAGAATTTGTTCCATAAGTGTGGTACCACTTCGAGGTAAAGCAGCAATAAAGACCATTCTATCATCTTGATAGTCAGCACTATCTAAAAGTTGATCCCAATTATTAAAATCTTTTAAGTACTCGACATATTTTTTGAAATGATTTTTGTCAAACGTCATCCCATAAAATTCATTTTCAGCTTTCTTTTTATCATTGGCTAGTTTTAAGGCCTTGAAAGCAGTACTGAATTCATTTTGACTTTCCATGATAGAACTCAATCCAAATAAGCTTCCATGATCCAGATTTGAGAGTTTTGTATCATCAAGAACCAGAGATTTAGAAAATTCCAGAGCTTTATTGAGGTTATCACCAAATATTTCTTCTTGTGCTTTTAGTTGAAAGGAAGCGCTTAAAGCGTCTATATTTGTTGGGTCTATTCGCACCATTTCTTTGAGATGTTCTTTGGCTTTTTCAATGTCGCCTTCTTGTGAGTAAATATTGTATAAAGAAAAATGTGCTCGAAAATGGTCTGGATCTTTTTCAAGGACTTTTTTGTTTAACGTGGTAGCAGGCTCTAACAATGTACGACTTTCATAGAAGCTCGCCAAGATAGATTGTATTTCGATATCGTCGGGATTTTTACTAGCCGCAATCATCAATATTTTTTGAGCTCTATTATAATTTTCTTTCTTCACATATATTGTTGAGAGGATATCTGCGATTTCGATGTCGGCAGGATTCATAGTGAATGCTATATCAAGAAGCTCCGCTGATTTATCCGTATCACCCATTGCGAAGTATAATTGACCTAAATTATTGATATGGGAATACTCTTTTGGGGCTCTTGAATGGGCTAGTGTCAGAAGTTCAAGAGCTTTCTCATGCTCTCCCATACGGAAATAAACCGCACCTAAGCCACCTTGATTAATATGACCGTTACGATCCTTGCTTATACCGATTGAGAAATTCTTTTGAGCAAGGGAATAGTTCTTTTTCTCATTATATAAAGACCCCAGAAGATAAGTTACATGAATATCATCTGGATGCTTTTTTGCCACGGATTTAGCCTGTTTCAAGGAAGCGTCGATTTTCCCTTCATTACGCAAATTATATGCTTTCATGAGGATCTTTTGTGCTTGAGGGCTTAAAGCAGACATAGGTATTTTTCTCTTAGGCTGGTTTATTATACTTGTTGAATAACGCGCATGTTTTGCAGGTTTTGCAATGTTTGATCAAGTGCATCAATGCCGCTTTCTGCGAATATTTCTGTGAATTCATTGCGATCAAATTCATTCTTAGAAATGACCCATTTGATTTGGTCCACTAGGTTTGGAGGTATAGGTACGCCTTGGTTTTGTTTGTTAACCAGAGCCACCTTGCCCTGAGCCATTGTGATAGAAAAATCTGCAGACGTGGTTTTGAAGCGAATTTTCTTTGGCTTAAGTGGTAATTCATAACTGCTACGTTCATAGTGAAAATCTTGAATGCGCTGATAAGTGGCATCAACAAATTTTTCGCTATGTAGCATCTTATTAATGTGGTCGGCCATTTCTGACAGATGAGCCTTTAACGCATCACGACCTTCAGATAGCCGAGGTGCGTTTATTCTGAATAATGGGTCATGGATCATGGCGCTACCTAAAGTTTCAATAACATCAAGTCCAATATAACCTGTTAAACCAAAGGCAATATGGATACAACCATCTGAAGAGGACAATGCGTCGTGATATAAACCGCGAGGAACATATAAAAAATCACCAGGTTTCATGGTGATCTCGATATATGAATCTCCGCGCTCTTTTTGCTGACGCTCATCAGGTTTTATATAATCGGGATGGCGGATAGGAAGATTTTCCATCTTACTGAAAATACGCCAAACCTTTTCACCTTCCATATGCATTGCAAACACGTCATGTGTATCATAATGGCTACCAAAAGCCTGACGTTGTTTGGAAGAGCAGTATAAATTTGCTTGGGATTTGCCATTAACAGCTTTCTCAAGCGCATTACAGATGCCCATCAGACCAGGGTTTAGAGTATCAATGTCATTACAAACCAAAGTAGCCCCATTGGAAATATGCTGCTTCACCATATTTGGGTCTGGTTGCATAACATTATTTCCGGAATGATCGATGCCCGGGCGACAATATTCATTCGCCGGAATAACTTTGCGATCTACCGCAAGCATTAATGAGCTTGAAGACCATATCGAATGCATATTTAGGAGGTTTGATAAAATTTCCCAGGTCATCGCTTTTTCATACTTATTTGCAGCGCCTGGAATATGTAAATGTTTTTTCCCGAAATAGTCTCTGAAAAACTCTTCTTCCGTTATTGGAGAAATAATATCTGCAAAACTACAATCATAACTTAAAGGTTTCGCGGCTTTGGATTTCTTACTCATGGCTTTCTTTCCGGTAGATGTGAACATTCACAGATGGATTTGATACTATGCCTGTCATGACTTGAAAACAGTTCTTTGACTATGAGTCATGTCAAATAGTATGAATTTTGCTGTTTTTTGATCTTGTTCGAAAATTGCTGCAAGGGTATCCATGTAAAAATACGAATATTTCCTTATTGGAGTTAAATGAATGCTGTCCGAAAATTTACAAGTGGTGAAAACAAATATTGTGAAAGCTTTGGAAGAAGCCCCTCGTAAAGACAAAAATGTAACACTTGTTGCTGTTGGCAAAACCTATGATGCCGATGTTATGAGACAAGCTTTAACAGCTGGACAACGCGTATTTGGTGAAAACCGTGTGCAAGAAGCAGCTGGAAAATGGCCAGAATTGGTTGAGGAATATTCTGATATTGAACTTCACCTAATTGGTCCTCTTCAAACGAATAAGGTAAAGCAGGCGCTTGAGCTCTTCGATGTCTTTCAAACGATTGATCGTCTGAAATTAGCAAAATCATTGGCGAAAGAACTGGAAAAAACGCCAAAGGATATTAGATGTTTTATTCAAGTAAATACAGGCAATGAACCGCAAAAGGCCGGTATACTTCCTGACGAAGCAGATGATTTTATTAAAACCTGCAGAGAAGATTTAAATCTGCCGATTGTTGGATTGATGTGTATCCCACCAGTGGATGAGGAAGCAGGACTGCATTTTGCGTATTTGAAAAAGATTGCGGATCGCAATGGATTAAATGAATTAAGTATGGGTATGAGCGGCGATTATGAAGCTGCAATTGGGTTTGGTGCGACTCATGTGCGTGTTGGCTCCGCTATTTTTGGCAAACGAGAATATGCGTAACCAATATATCTGTAAAAGAAAAGCGCCACTTGGGGAGGTAACTCAAGCGGCGCTTCATATCTCTGGATTAAACTTTTCTTAGAAAGAAAGGCTTGTACCAATCACGACGGCCTGCCCTTCTTCAGAAGTGCCTGTGGAGCCGTCGTTTGATTCAGTAAGTTGAACACCAACATAGGCAGCCAAGCCTTCTGCAACAGTGTATTCCACGTCAAAGTGAAGGTTGTCATATTCATCAGTTGTACCTGTTGCATCATCTACTTCTGTTGCAAGGTAACCAACGGATACCGCAGTTGCACCAAAGCTGTATCCTACAGCCATGTTATAGCCCTCGCCTGCGGAAGCAGAAGAACCGGAAGCTACCAATGAATCGCCATCATCGAAGTAACCCGTACCGATGGTAAAGCCCGCAACAGCGACGGTTGCACCAACTTCAAAAGATTCAACATCTTCAACATTGCGAGTTGCAGCGTCTGCTGTGTAATAACCAGCACCAAGATCTAGCCCGATACCATTAAACTCACCAGAATATGCAGCAATCAATTCATAATGATTGTCATAACTTGTGCTATCAGTTGTTGTCGATGTTACGGCTCCAGTTGTTAAGTTGGCTGAAGTAGTTGTAGAAGTTACAGAACTATCCGGTGTAAAGGAGAAACCAGCAGAGAATCCTGCAAATGCCGGTGTGAAGTATGAAATTTTTGCTTCATCACCGGTGTTAAATTGGGATTCAACAGCTAATGCAGCACTACCAACTTGATGGTTCTCACCACCAACGAAGCCGCCATCATAAGCGTAAGAACCAACCAATGGATCAGTACCGCCTGGCAATACATCACTCACACCGTCATCATTACCCAGAACAACTTTACCGAAAGAGCCTGATAAATCGATCCAGATTTCATCAAGGGAATCTGACGTTGGGCGCCAGTCAATACGACCACCATAAGCCAAACCATTGTCAGCTTCTGCATCAATATCCCAAATTAGTTGGGTATTGGCATCTTCATAACCTAGATTATCGGTACCACCGTTACCGTCTGTATCAGAAGACTCAGACGCATACTGGATATCAATAGCACCGGATACGGAAACTTTTGGTGCTTCTGCTGCTTGTGCAGAAAGAGCGAATACAGAAGCAGAAACAGCTGTTGTAGCCATTAAAATTTTGCGCATGTTTAAACACCTTATATGCAATTAAGTATTAATCTCATAGTATTTATACTTCTATCTTTGGGAGAAAAATGAAGCTTTTTAAAAGACGGAAGTATTGAAACTTGGGTAAAAACCCCGTCCAACCTTTATGTCGGACAAAAGCCATATAGGCAGGATTTTCAAGGCTTTCAATAGAAGAAATAAGAAAAAAATATTACAAAACGATAGTCTATAAATTATCTGTATCAGTTCGATATATAGACAAGGTTCGACTGGTCAAAATTTGATCTCAATGGCGTCGCCGGGCTGTGCAATAGATAAAACATGCTCAAGGTGATCCCGTCGTAAAGCGATACAGCCTGCTGTGCCTTCATAGTTATCACGTGCAATATGCATGAAAATGGCACTTCCTTCATATGGAACAGCCGGATCGAGATTGTGATCTAATACTACCACAATGTCATATATATTATCTTTACGAAAAAGTTCCTCATGGGAGGCTTTAAAAGGTAATTTTACCTGTTGATTGTATAAAGGGTGTTCAGGCTCATCACACCAACCATCATTTTTCTGAATTTCCTGAATGGGAAAATTGCAGACAGGTTTGGGACCTTTATCGGCCCGATATAAAACGCGCAGGATTTTCCAGACACCAATAGGGCTTGCATTATCCCCTTCTCTTTTATCTTTGATAAGTCCGTTTTTACCTAAGGCACATGGAAATATTTGATCATAATCAGGAATAGAGAACCCGTTGGGGGAAGCTGTAAAAATCATAAAACCTCGTGGTAACTAAGAAAATACTTAGTTACCATTTAACAAAGCATCATATTTTTGCAAGGCTTCCATCATTGCATTGGAAATATCTACCGCTTGCTCTGAAGGCGCGGCTTGTCCCATTGTTTGTGCATTTTGATAGGCTGCCATTTGAGCTGCTTGAGGTTCTGATCTATTCGCTGAGCTTGTCATTGACTGTGGGCGTGTTGCGTCTGTTTCAGGTTGAGAGCTCGCTTCTTCTTGTATTTGTAAAATTGTATGATGTTTGTTTAATTGTTTTATATGATCTAACTGGCGACGAACATCTTTTGAAAGAGGCTTAAATGTTACCTCTTGGTTTAGAGACGCAACTTGGTTCATCTCAATATTTTTAGGAGTTGTTTTGGTAATAGCTTCTGGGTTGTTTAATATTGCGCCGGGCATATGGGTCATTGAAAGGCCGCCAGCGGCTTGAGGAATAGAGCTAAGTTTTTCGGCTAAATCACCTGTTGCGGCCTCAACATGCTTATCTGTTGAGATTGATCTATGTGCGGGATGGGCTTTTTTTCCTGCGATTTCTGCCTCATTCATGGGAATGGAGGTGACTTGCTGAGGGGCAGAGTTAATAGCTGAAGAACTTGATTGAATATTATCCGATATATTCTGTAGCGGTGAGGTTGTTGTATCGGATTGTGCGACATTTTGGTTAGCAGAACGTGTGTCGTCAGAAAATAAAGCAAAAAAATGTTCGCCAACATCTTTGCCAGATTCTTCGTCAATAATTGAATTTACGACACTGGTTGCAAATCCGACTACACCACCAAATAGTGTGCCACCTGCGATACGGGACGGCGTACTAATATCATCCCCTGTAATTTCACGATAAACCGCGCCAATGCCCGGAATATGTTGAAGTGGATTAATAATATCAAGAATATCTAAAGGTCCAAGAGGGTCTTCAGACTTAACATCTTTGGTGAGAGCGAGGTGATCCCTATCTTCTGGATGGCCGGTACCAGAGGATTCATATGGATTCACAGAATGTGGTGTTCTTAGGTCGTCTTTTTTAACACCCAATGATGCCACTTGAGAGGCCTGTTTCGGCTTCGATGGTATATTTGATAGTGAAAAAAACTCAGCGCCGCTTTGGGACGAAGAACCACTTTCACTGGTTGGGGTCGTCATGGACCATGGGGCAAAGCCCGTATCCACTATGGACGTAATTGTACTCATATTCTCTCTCCTCGCCCTGATATAAGCAAGCACCGTGCCAGTTTGAGAAGGAAAATTTTATACTTCTATATTAAAAAAGGATGAAGTGACTGAAACCTTGCTATATTTTAAAAAAACAATACATATGAGTCTAAGACGCTAATTTGAATCTTGAGCCTCGAACTTGGAATAATATATTGGATAGGGTTGAACATATGAATGTAGGGAAGAAAATTCTGCTTGTTGACGATGATGATGCATTACGTAGTTCTTTGGCAGAACAATTACGCTTACACGAAGAATTTCAAACTGTAGAAGCCAATAATGCGACTGAAGGTATCGAATTGGCACAGGCCGATCATTATGATGCAATTTTATTAGATGTAGAGATGCCTGATATGGATGGCCGTGATGCCTGCAGATTGATGCGTCGAAATGGTGTGACATCACCAATTATCATGTTAACCGGGCATACATCGGATTCAGACGAGATTTTGGGATTGGATTCCGGGGCAAATGATTATCTTGCGAAACCATTCCGCGTCAATGTGTTGCTTGCAAGACTTCGCTCGCAATTGCGTCAGCATGAACAATCTGAAGATGCTGTTTTTAATATTGGTCCCTATATTTTCAAACCGTCATCAAAACAATTGATTGATGAAGTAAAAGATCAGAAAATCAGATTGACGGAAAAAGAAACAGCAATCCTCAAATATCTCTATCGCTGTGGCGATAAGGTAATTGATCGTGATACCTTGCTAGGCGAAGTATGGGGATATAATGCTGGTGTCACGACCCACACGCTTGAGACACATGTTTATCGTCTAAGACAAAAGATTGAACCAGATCCATCTAAGGCCTCAATTCTGGTGACTGAACCGGGTGGATATAAGCTGGTTCCATAAGATATAATATTAATGAAGGGCCTTACGTTGTTAAGGCCTTTACTTTTTGCATCAAAATAAAACTTACAAATGCAGAAATCAGACAGGCAATAATAATTGTAATCCCAAGTGAGTCCCATTTGGTTTCGGTAAATTGTAAGGCTATAGCAATGATTAGGGGGCCGGAAAACACCCCCACATTTCTGCCAGACATCACCCATCCAAAAGCTTTGGTCCCTGATTGTTGGCCTAGCACCAAACTTGGCATTCGATAGAGGCAGCTTGGCGTAACCCCCGCTAATGACCCATAAATCACCAGTAACATAAACTGAATGAGCAAATCTTCACTGGTGAAGGTATAGAGGATTAAATAGGCGGATAATCCCTGCCCTAAAATAGCGGCAGTTAACAGATGTGTTGCCCCGAAAATACGCATCAATGGTGCAGCTAATACATTAAACAAACCAAGAAATGCCATGGGGGCAATAAATATTAAGGCGGCCTGCTCCTGCCGATAATCCAAATCTTCTATTAAGTAGCTAGGTAGCCAGCTCATAAAGGCAATGTTTTGACAAGACCAAAAAGCAAAGGTTAACGCGGTGAGAATGACAGAGATGCGATGGGGCTGGCTATCCCATAAGGATGTCATATGACCATTTTTATCTGGAGCTGACTTATGCTGGCGGGTCAGAGATACATGATTTTTTTGATAGAATATGGTGAGCAAAATAAGGAACAGGCTCATTCCAATTGATACAATCCAGTTCAATTGCCATTGATGATCTAAAATACCAAGATATTTATCTGGCCAAAGGGCAAGTAAGCTTGCCAGTATCACCCCAAGCGGTATCCATAATGCGCCGATAGATGCAGCCAGCCCTTGTTGGTCCGGACGCATAAACCGGAAAATAACTGCTGGACCAGCGATAGATAGGCCGCAAGCTCCAATACCTTCCATTGCGCGGGCTATAAACATTGCAATATCACTTTGCGGTAAGAATAAGCCTAATATCGCACCCAAAAGAGATAAGATCAGAATGTTTCGAATAAAAGAAGCCACCTCCTTATCATGCATATGGTTGCCCATCCATCGCGCCAAGATCAATCCCGCGACAGCGTAAATGGACATAAAGCTACCAGATAATAGAGGGCTATAGGAAAATTCTATCGCCATTTCCGATAATACGGGCGCCATCTTAAATTGGTGATAGGCTGCTAGTTTAGATAACCCTAACCCATAAAGAACGCCTGCCCAATTTGGCAAAGAAGATGGGTCAGTATTTGCCATGGTCGTTCCTAAATATGATGGATAAACA
>NZ_SMMC01000055.1 GCF_009711445.1 Curvivirga aplysinae
CTTTAATGGATGTTGAAAATATTACATTTGATGATCTTCATAATGTATTGGACCGCATTAAGGGGATAGATGTTCATGTCGTTGGGGATACAATTGTGGATCGCCATACAGATTGTACGCCGCTTGGGGCAACAGCAAAAACACCTACAATGAGCTTAAAGAAATTAGGTAGTTCAGATTTTGTCGGTGGTGCAGGTATTGTAGCAAAGCATCTCGCTAGTTTAGGTGGTAATGTAACCTTTTCTACCATGTTGGGGCAGGATGAAACAGGGCGGTTCGCACAAGATGACTTGGAAGCCGCAGGCATTAAGTTGAATGTTTTATCTGATGAGTTACGGCCAACAACATTAAAGGAAAGATTTTGGGCAAGTGACTATAAATTGTTGCAGGTTGATACTTTGGATAACAATCCGATCAGTACTGACCAACAACGTTTTTTCCGTCAATGTTTATCGCAGACAGCTTCTAAACTGACTATTTTTAGTGATTTCAGACATGGTATTTTCCACAGTGCTTCCATTGGTGAATTAACCTCTGCGATACCGAATACCTCGGTAAAAGTTGCTGATACACAAGTGAGTAATCGCTGGGGAAATGTTTTAGATTTTAAAGAATTTGATTTGTTAACACCAAATGAGCAAGAAGCGAGGTTTGCTTTGGCGGATCAAGATACCGGTGTCCGCTCTTTAGCTCAAAGACTACAAACAGAATCCGCAACGAAAAATGTTATTCTGAAGTTGCGTGAAAAAGGTGTGATCGTACACCGTCATCCAGATGACCGCCCGCAATGCTTTTTCCATTTAGATAGTTTTGCTCATCAGATTGTTGATGCTGTTGGGGCAGGTGATGCGTTATTAGCACTTTCATCATTGGTTCTTGCAAGTGGCGGTAATATTGTGGAAGCAAGTATCCTAGGTAGTTTAGCTGCTGCTGAAAGCTGTGCTGTAAAAGGTAATGTACCGATTAAGATAGAGAATATTCATTCTAAACTGAACATGTTGCAGCAACACACACATACTAGGTGACGAGATGCGATATATTATCTTAGGATACGGGAATATTGGGCAGAAGAGAAAAAAGGCCTTGGGAGGGAGATGTGTTGCAATTGTTGACCCTTTTAATGAAGACGCTGACTTTAAAAAAATATCTGCTGTTTCTCCTGATTTATACGATGCAGCGATTCTTTGTGTGCCTAATTCTGAAAAATTAGAGTTGATTCAAGCTTTATTGGAGCTTGGGAAGCATGTTTTAGTTGAGAAGCCGTTAAATCTGAAGGATGAGGATTATGTGAAGATTAATAATCTGTTGCAAGAAAAGAAATTGCTTCTGATGACGGGTTACAATCACAGATTTGAGCCAAATGTCATGAAAATGAAAGAGCTTCTCAGTCAGGGTTTTGTCGGCGATTTATATAATATCCGTATGGTTTATGGAAATGGTACTGTCAAGAATATTGCCGGAACTTGGCGAGACGTTGGTTCCGGTGTGTTAGATGATCTTGGGTGTCATTTATTGGATCTTGCGGTGTATCTTTTTGGACACCGAGACGAAGAACATCGATTGTGGGTGTGCCAAGCAAATGAAGCAAGCACACCTGATCATGTTGTTTTTTCATCATTAGACAGTCGCATCATTTTTGAATGTAGTTATCTTATGTGGAAAAATACATTTAAGATCGAAGTTGCAGGAAGTAAGGGAACACTGTCTCTTGATGGACTCAATAAGTGGGGAGAAAGTAAGTTACGTATTGATAAGCGTGTTTTTCCAAGCGGTGTACCAGAAACAGAAACTATAATTTCATCTGGAAATGACAGCTCGTGGGAAAGTGAGATAAAAAAATTTGAAGAGTATATTCATGATAAAACTCTTCATGATGATACCAGTCATTTTATCAAAACAGCATGTCTGAAACTTGTTACTCAATTCGAAAACTGGAAAGCTTAGCTAATGGGTAATCATCAAATCGGCTTCTTGGGTATTTCACATTTAAGTATAGTCAGTAGTATTTGTTGGGCATCTTTTGGAGAAAAGGTGGTTGCAATTGATCCAAATAGTTATGATGAATCATTAAATAGGGGTAGTTTCCCGATTTATGAACCTAATTTAGAAAAAACGTTTAAAGACAATCGAGAGAATATTCATTTTAGTGATGATATGACGAGATTACGAGCTTGTGATATCGTTGTGTTGGCTAAAGACAGTGAAACAAATGATGATAATGTCTCTGATATGACAGCCTTGGAAAGTTTACTTGATCTGGCTTTGCCTCATTTAGAAGATAAGACAACAGTTGTTTTAATGAGTCAGGTTCCTGTTGGTTTTACACGCAGATTTCATAAAAAACTTCAATCTGTTTTAAGAAACAAAAAGATTAATTTATTGTTCTGGGTGGAAACGTTAGTTTTTGGAGATGCGGTTCATCGCAGCGTTGCACCGGAAAGAATTATCTTAGGCGGTGACACAAATAAAGCTCAGGGTAATGTACATTTTGAGGCAGTATTAAAGTATTTTAATTGTCCTGTTTTACGCATGAAGTATGAGAGTGCAGAATTAACAAAAGCTGCGATTAATCTTTATCTTTCAACTTCAGTAACCTATGCAAATACTGTTGCAGATCTGTGTGAAGCGACTGGGGCACAAATGACGGAAATTATCCCAGCTTTACGGCTTGATAAAAGAATTGGGCAATATGCTTATATCCAACCTGGTTTGGGAATTTCAGGTGGAAACTTAGAACGTGATTTATCTCACTTATCTATGATCGGGCAACAATATAAAGTTGATAGCAGACTGGTTGATCATATCATTGATTACAATTCCGAGCGCTATAAATGGGTAAGACGTCACATGGATACATTTAAGCTTCTAAATCGAAAGAAGATTACGTGTTGGGGCGTGGCTTATAAAAGGGATACAAGATCAATAAAAAATTCTTTCGCGGTTAAGATCATGCGAGAGTTATATTCGCGAAATGAGCTAACCGCATATGACCCTATGGCAGAACTTCCGGAGGATCTTAAGTTAAATATCAAGATGGCAAATTCTATGTCTGAAAGTATAAAACATGCTGACGCGTTGATTATTGCAACGAATTGGCCAGAATTTTCTTCTCCGGATTGGTCGTCTTTAAAGGAACGATTAGCTGGAAAAGTGATCTTTGACTGTGTCGGTATTCTGGATGCTGAAAAAGCGCGAAACCATGATATCTTAGTTCTATCACCAGGAAATAATAATGAATCAGAAACGTAATATTATTATCACTGGCGCGAGTTCAGGTATTGGGGCGGCGATAGCCAAAACTTTAACAGATGATGGTGACCATGTTTATGCATGTGCACGGCGGCAGGATCGGCTGGAAGATCTTAAAGATTATGGCGTAAAATTTGTTCATCCTTGTGATGTATGTGATGAGGAATCCGTAAAAAGCTTCTTTGCCGAAGTATCTAAACTGTCAAATAATATTGATGGGCTTATTCATTGTGCAGGTAGCTTTGGATCTATTGGTCCGATGGTGAATTCTCAAAGTGAAGAATGGTGGGGGAGTTTGAAAACCAACATATTTGGCACTTATCTTTTTGTGAAGAATGTAGTTCCTTTGATGCGTGCGGAACGCCATCCAGTCATTATTACTTTTGCAGGGGGTGGCGCATTTAATGCTTTTGAGAATTATAGTGCTTATGCGGTTTCAAAATCTGGTATTGTTCGCCTTACAGAAACACTCGCAGAAGAATTATCTGGACAAGGAATCTGTATTAATGCAGTTGCGCCAGGTTTTGTTGCAACCGAGATACATAATGAAACTCTTGAAAAAGGTATAAATTATTCAGGAGAAAGTCATTACTCAGAAACTCTGAAAAAGCTGAAGGAAGGATCTGTTCCTATATCCGTTCCAGTTGATTTAGTTAAGTTTCTTTTATCAAGTAAAGCTCTAGGTTTGACGGGAAAAACAATTAGTGCCAGCTTTGATCCATGGAATAATGAAAATTTTATGGATAATATCAATGAGTTAAATGCATCTGACTTATATACGATGAGGCGTATGAATTTAATTAATCTTACAGAAGAAGATGAGATGCTGAAAAAGACACTCTCAACTGAGATGTAATACTCATATCTCTCTTAATTATTGCGAGACACTAGGGCTGGCATCGTATCCAGTTTCGTCCAGATCGAATGACATCTACTGCACCTTCCATACCTTGATGAGCCAACAAGTCTAGGATTGAGAGATGTGATATAAACTCTTTTCGCGTTGCCTGAGGGTAGATGGGATGACTATACATTTGTTTGTATAGTGAGATACCACTTGCAGCAAAATTTTTGGCTGAATAGAGTTTTTTTTCTATACCGCCTTGAAAACCATAATAAGAACTTGCCCCCAGATGAGTACAAATTCCAATGATTTTATCCTCTGCCGTGGCGTGAGATGACATGTATGAAGTTGCTGTTCCCATGGAAGATAACTGTGATGACCATACCCAAGGTTTCGCGCGATAGATTCCTATTTTCTCACATAGAAAATTAATTAAGCGCCAATTATATTTTGCAACAGTCTCGTTTGGCAGAGGCTTTAGCATCGCTTGAATGTCTTGCCGTAAGCTAGGCCAATGAGGTGCATTGATAAAGCTTGCATCTAGGCGTTTCAATAATTTTGCCCACCATTCATTTTCTTGAGATATGAGTGCGACATTCATTAAGGTTTTTTGCGGGCAATTTTGGATGGCTAAGGATGCCCATTTAGATGTTCCCGTTGTATCCAGAATACGATTTCTGACCATGAAAGATCTTTTGCTCAATTGAACGTCATCTAAAAGAACAAATAGATCAACCGTATCAAGTAAGTCGAAAAATCCTAACCAAGGCAGGAATACGGGTTGTGTAATGGCAATCTTCATAATGAAATAAAAATCTACTTAAAGTTTCATAATACTTAACAAC
>NZ_SMMC01000138.1 GCF_009711445.1 Curvivirga aplysinae
TCATAAGTATTGTTCCAGAATCTGGGTAAGTCGGGGGTACATAGTTATCCAGAAAAATATCTACAGGTTATCCCCAGACTTTTCAGCAAAGTTATACAATTTCTTGTGCAAAGGGTGAATTTCGTCCAAAAAGGCTCTGATAAAGACATTTAATTAAAAAACGGGAAGAAAACCGTGGCGACATTCCATCTTCATCTTGTTTCGGATTCTACAGGGGAAACCGTTGAACATATTGCACGTGCAACTTTAGCACAGTTTGAAAGTGTCACGGCAATAGAACATCAATGGCCTATGATGCGGTCGGTCGGACAGGTAGAGCAAGTTGTTCAAAATATTTTAGAAAATCCTGGTGTCGTTATGTATACGATGGTCAATGAAGAAATGCGTCAAGCGCTTCAGGCAGCCTGTCGTCGTCATCGTCTTCCTTGTATTTCTTTACTTGATCCTGTGATTAGTTTCCTTGGGAATTATCTGGGAGTGAAAAGTAAAGGGCAACCCGGTCGGCAACATAATCTGGATGATGAATATTTTGAACGTATTGACGCCATGCAATTTGCGTTGATCCATGATGATGGACAGGCGCCATGGGATTTAGAGGCATCAGATGTTGTTTTGGTAGGCGTTTCTAGAACTTCAAAAACACCTACCTGCATCTATCTGGCGAACCGCGGTTTAAAAGCAGCAAACGTACCTTTTGTCCCAGATGTGGTGATGCCGGAAGAATTATTAAAGCTTGATCCGAATAATCCTAATTATCCTCTTGTTGTCGGCTTGACTAAAGACATTGATAGTCTGGTTCAAATTCGTAAATCTCGTTTACGTCATTTGTCTGATAAAGAAGATACAGGCTATGCAGATATGGATAAGGTAAAAGAAGAAGTCGTTGCTTGTCGTCGCCTTTGTGCTGAACATGGTTGGCCTGTAATTAATGTATCGCGCCGATCTATCGAAGAAACAGCGGCAGCGGTGATTAAACATGTCGAAATGCGGAAAACCCGCCTTCAAGAAAAGAACTGATTATAGAATAAAGAGCTTTCAAAATGACCGAAACAAGTTTGGTATTGGCCTCTGCCAGTAAAACCCGCGCAGCTTTGCTTCAAAATGCAGGCATTAATGTTACTTGTGATCCAGCAAATGTTGATGAAGACAGTGTCAAAATTGCTTTAAAAGGCGAGGGAGCATCTGCTGTTCAAGTGGCTGAGACTTTAGCAGAGTTAAAGGCGCAAGCTGTATCTCGTCGTCATCCGGGTGTGATGGTTATTGGGGCAGATCAAACATTGGACTGTGAAGGACACTGGTTTGATAAGCCTGAAAATATGGATCAGGCACGGGAAAATCTAAAATTTTTCCGTGGTAAAAAACATCGTCTTAATGCCGCAGTTTGTATTGTTAAAGACGGTCAGCGCCTTTGGCATGTAAATGATCCAGCTGAAATGCATGTACGTGACTTTTCAGATGAATGGCTTGATTGGTATTTAAACACGGTTGGTGATGAAATTTGTGATTCCGTTGGTGGATATCGTTTAGAAGGTCCAGGATCACAATTATTTGCAACGGTTCGGGGTGATTATTTTACAGTTTTAGGATTACCTTTACTGCCGTTGATGCAGTTCTTACGTGGTCATAAAACTATTCTACCATAAGAGATAGATGATGAAAAAATCAGCAGTGATTGGTTGGCCAATTTCCCATTCTTTATCCCCCCGTCTTCATGGTTTTTGGCTGGATAAACTTGGTATTGAAGGCAGTTATGAGGCATTACCAGTTGAACCTGAAAATTTAGATGATTTTGCCAATAAATTGAAATCTGGCGAATTGGGGTTAAAGGGGGCTAATGTAACGGTTCCTCATAAACAGGAAATCATGGCTTTTTGTGATGAAATTTCCCCCTTGGCCCAACGTATCGGTGCTGTGAATACATTAGTTGTCAAAGATGGAAAATTGCTGGGAAGTAATACTGATCATTACGGTTTTAAAACAAATTTGGAAGCCAGTGGAAAGTTACCTGAAAATCCATCTGGTGCGGCGATTATCCTTGGGGCAGGTGGTGCATCCCGTGCCGTTTGTACAGCCTTGGAAGAATTGGGATATAGTCCAATTTATCTGTTAAACCGAACCCTAGAAAGGGCTGAAGAAGTCGCCAATGATTTAGGCGGATCTATTATTGCAGGTTCTTTATCTGATTTGCCAAAATATATGGCTGAATGTCAGATTTTAGTAAACAGCACATCTTTGGGAATGAAAGGACAAAATCCTTTGGACATTGATCTATCAGATCTTCCGAAAGAGGCTGTCGTTACAGATATAGTTTATAATCCTTTGATGACCGGATTATTAGAACAAGCAAAAGCCCGTGGAAATCCAATTGTAGATGGTATTGGCATGTTATTGTTTCAGGCAATTCCCGGCTTTGAGAGCTGGTTTGATCCATCTGAAAAACCAGTGGTGACCGAAGAGTTACGCCAGTATATGCTAGAGGTTCTCTAAGATGATTATTCTAGGTTTAACCGGCAATATCGGGATGGGAAAAACCACAGTTGCTGGTATGTTTCACTATCTTGGATTTCCTGTACAGGATGCTGATAAAGTTGTTCATGAATTAATGGCAAAAGATGGCGAAGCTTTACCTGATGTGGAAAAAGCTTTCCCAGGAATAGTTAATGAAGACGGTGTTGATCGGAAAAAACTTGGGGATATTGTCTTCAAAAATCCTGAAAAATTAAGAGAGTTAGAAGCAATTCTTTATCCTTGGGTTGGAAAAAAAAGAGAGAAATTTCTTGAAATGGCCACGCGTAAAAATGCAGAAATAGCCATTTTAGATGTGCCGCTTCTTTTTGAGAAAGGTTTGGATAAACTTTGTAATTATACAGCCTGTGTGAGAGCCCCGGATATTATACAGAAACAACGGGTCTTGGCGCGTCCAAATATGACAGAAGAAAAATTTAAAGAAATCAAAGCTCAACAAATGCCAATCCGTCAAAAGATGGCAAAGTCAGATTTTGTTATTCAGACAGGCCTAAATAAAGGTTATACTATGAATGAAGTGAAGCAGGTGGTTGAACAGTTACTTGATCCTGAATTTCATAAACAATATCAAATGCGTAATAAGGGAAGAAGATAAACAAAATGCGTGAGATTGTTCTTGATACCGAGACCACGGGATTTGATCCATTTAGTGGCGACCGTATTGTGGAAATTGGCTGTGTGGAATTGGTTAATCGCATGCCAACAGGTGAAGTTTATCATCAATATATTAATCCTGAACGTGATATGCCGGAAGGCGCTTTTCAGGTTCATGGTCTTTCTGAAGAATTCTTGACTGATTTTCCCACATTCCGTGAAGTGGGTCAGGCATTTTTGGATTTTATCGGGGACGGCATGTTGGTGATCCACAATGCTGCCTTTGATATGAAATTTTTAAATGCAGAACTGGAATGGATGGGATTACCTAAAATCCCGATGAGCCGTTCTATTGATACTTTGGCGATGGCAAGGGCGATGTTTCCAGGCGCACAAGCAACATTGGATGCACTTTGTCGACGCTTTGATATTGATAACACATCACGTACCTATCACGGCGCATTGCTCGATTCTGAACTTTTGGCAGATGTATATCTGGAACTTACTGGCGGGCGCCAACCAGGTCTAGAATTGGCAGGTGAGGGTAAAGGTGGTACGGGTGGATTATCAGCAGGTGGCTTAAAGAAATCTAATAAACCTGTTCGTCCTGCCCGTCCTCATAAAGCACATGATGAGGAACTTGCGGCTCATGCGGCCTTTTTAGAAGAAAAAGTCACCGATCCCATCTGGAACCGGTGACTTTAAAATATAGACTAAAATCGTTTACTGAAATTAGTTTACAGCTTCGCCTTCTTCGCGATTTGCCATTTCAGCTTTTGCTGCAGCAATGCGTTGACGGAACATGTCTACGAAATCAACAGGTGCCAAATTGATTGGTGGGAAACCTGTATTGATAACGGAACTTGTCAAAACTTGACGTGCAAATGGGAAAAGCATACGTGGGATTTCAATGAAAAGGATAGCTTGCAACATATCCTGTTTCAAATCACCAACAGCCACAATAGAAGAATATACCAATTCTGTCTGATGTTGTATTTCGCCATCTTGTTCAGATTTCGCATTCAAATGTAAAGAGACCTCAAAATCTTTTTCCGCCAACTGATCTAATGTTACATCAACATTTACTGATAATTGTGGATTTGTAGGGGCTTTTTGAAAAACATGAGGTGCATTTGGCACTTCAACAGATAAATCTTTTAGATATTGATGAATAATTTGAAACGCAGGTGCTTGTGCTTCTGCTGCGCCTTCAGCCTGATTTTCAGCTGTATCTGACATAAAAAAATCTCCGAAAAAATAGTTCTGAATTTCGCTAACATGTCCCAAAGGTTGAAACAATAGTTATGGTTAAGTTTTCCATATAATCAGCGATTTTTAGATAATTATGGTTGTTTATCAGCATCTGTATTTATTTGTTTGGATGGGGATATAGGATCTTTTCTAGGATGCACTTCTTCAAATTCACCATCAATAATATCATCACGATTATAAGTCTGATTAAACGGCGCACCTTGATTAAAATTTGTATTTTGTCCGAATTGATTTTGTCGCATGCGAATATGCCCATTCTTTTTAATCCAACCCCAAATAGTGGCCCCTAAAGATTTTCTGAATAGTGGAATAAGCAAGGTAAAACCAATGGCATCAGTTAAAAAACCAGGCGTAAGTAAAAGGGCCCCCGCAACAAGTAAACAAATACCTGTGAAGACTTCTTCCATTGGTAATTTATTTTGATCCAGATTGCTTTGTGCTTTGGTTAAAGCATCAAATCCCTGTTTACGGACTAAAGCAGTACCAATAAAGGCAGTTGCCAATACGGTAATAATAGTCCACACAACACCGATTTTGTCACCAATTTCGATGAATAAGAAAATTTCGATGACTGGAATAATAATAAAAAGAAGTAAAAGTGGCATCTTGCTCTTTCGGGTGTGAATACCTATGTATTTAACAGAATTTTGCTTGTTTTCATCTCATTATTTAGGAGGCAAATAGAAATTCTGCAAGTGGAAGCTGTAAAAAGCGATTTTTTCAGCGAAATATGTGCCTTTCTGTTGCCATTTTGTCGATATAGGTCCATTTTATCCACAAAATCGTATATAATTGTATATACTTACATAACGATCACGTTTCTTCATTGAGAATTAAAAATGAACGGCATTCCTATTTTTGATATTATTTTATTTGCTGGCGTTGCGATTTTTTTAATCCTGCGTCTTGGTTCTGTGTTGGGTAAACGCACAGGCCACGAAAATCCGCCCAAAGCTTACAAAGACATGATGGATGCTGCAAAAAAAGCAGATGAAGAGGTAGAAGCAAAAGAAAATGACGAAGTCGTTGTACCTTTGCCATCCTTGAAAGAACGTCATGATCGTGAATTTGATGAACAGCAACTAGAAGGTCCACTTCAAGAAAGCTATGCTAAAATTCAAGCAGCTGATCCAACTTTTTCGCCGGCTCAGTTCCTGGACGGTGCCCGTTCGGCATTTGAATGGATTTTACGTGCTTATGTGGAAGGCGACCGCGAAACCTTACGTAATTTGTTAGCAGATGATGTTTATGACAATTTTGATAAATCGCTTTCTGAGCGTGAATCATTGGGTCAACGCTTGGAAGAAATGTTGGTTGGCATTGATAGCTGTGAAGTTATCGAAGCGGAAATGGATAGATCTGTTGCGAAAGTCACAGTGAAATTAAAATCTAAACAAGTGAACGTGCTTTACAACAATATGGATGAAATTGTTTCTGGTGATCCTAATAAAGTTGTTGATGTGACTGATATTTGGACTTTTGCACGTGATACTCAATCCCGTGATCCAAATTGGTCTTTGATTGCGACACATAGTCCTGAATAACAAACTTCAAGATTTTAAGTTTTATGGCTGATCAATCACCTGATAAACAGAATTCTATGAGCAGGCGGAATCCAAAGGGTCCCGCCTTGTTTGCAGGTGTAGTAATTGGTTTAGCCCTAGGCATATTAGCGACTTCCTTTGTTGCGCCGCATTTTTTGAAACCTGAAGAAAAAATAAAAATTGTTATTCAGGAAAAGGAAATAATTAAAGAAGTTATCAAAGAAGTTCCAGTTCCTGTGAAGGAACCAGAAGCTAAGCCGGAAGAAGTAAAGAAACCCGAAGGTCCTGCGATTAAACTGACAAAAGCCAGTTTTTCGGATTTACCTGGATGGTTGAATGATGATTTTGCAGGCATTGAACAAGCATTAAAGCGTAGCTGCAGTGCCATTCAAAAACGTCCTGCGGATAAAGAAATGGGGCGCGGACATGATGCTATCCCGATGACTTATGGTGATTGGCAACCGATTTGTGGAAGATTTTCAGAGTCTCCTGAATTAGTAGCCGGTAAATCCAGTCAATTGATGCGTGAATTTCTGGAAAAAGAATTAGCACCTTATCTTGCCGCGAATAATGAAGAGGTTTTTGGCAAATTCACAGGTTATTTTGAGGCTGAACTTAAAGGTAGTCGCGTAAAAACAGATGTTTTTAAGTATCCACTTTACGGCAAACCAAATGATCTGGTCTCAGTTAATCTAGGTGATTTTTCTGAGGATTTAAAAGGAAAACATGTTATTGGCCGTGTGGATGAGGGTCAGAAATTTAAACCATATCATCAACGCGGTGCTATCGAAGCAGGTGGGCTTGATCCACAAGGTTTAGAGCTTCTTTGGATCAATGATCCGGTGGATGTATTTCTGTTACAAGTACAAGGATCAGGTCGGGTAATTTTACCTGATGGTGGTGTTGTCCGTGTTGGATATGCAGCCCATAATGGTCATAAATATAGATCAATTGGACGTTATCTGATTGAACAAGGTGAAATTGAAAAACACAAGGCTTCTTGGGGCGGTATTCGCAATTGGATTGAACAAAACCCGGATAAACAAGCCGATTTGTTTGCGCAAAATCCTCGTTTTGTTTTTTTTCGTGAGTTAGATGGAGATGGTCCTATCGGATCACAAGGTGTGGCCTTAACACCAAAACGTAGTATGGCGGTTGATCAACGTTTTATTCCCTTAGGTAATCTTATTTGGTTAGATACAGTTCAACCTGGCGGATCTACTGATCCATTACAAACTTTAATGGTGGCCCAAGATACAGGCGGTGCCATTAAGGGACCTGTACGTGGTGATTTCTTTTGGGGATATGGGGATAAGGCACTTGCAAAAGCAGGTCGTATGAATTCCAAAGGACAATATTTTGTATTGATCCCAAATAGTGTGGCAGAACGTCTTTCCTCTAAGATAGAAGAAACGGCTTCTGAAGAAACATCTGTGCCAAACTAAGGCTGGCACCTTTTAAAAAAATCGCTAAAATGCGACAAAATTACTAAAAAAATAAAATATCAGTATTGTAGGATCGATAATGTCGAAACATGCCGAAAAACCAGCTTATAAAGTTGGTCTCTTTGTCACATGTCTTGTGGATGTGATGCGCCCTAATGTCGGATTTGCAGCGGTAAAATTATTAGAAGATGCAGGTTGTCAGGTGGCGGTACCTGAAAGTCAAACTTGTTGCGGGCAACCCGCCTTTAATTCCGGCGATAACGCAGATACAGCCAAGATTGCCAAAGGTGTGATAGAGGCATTTGAGGGGTTTGATTATGTGGTAGCACCAAGTGGTTCCTGTGCTGCCATGATCAAAGAACATTATGCCGAATTATTCGATACTGATCCTCATTGGGCGGGGCGTGCTCATGAATTGTCGGCCCGAACTTATGAATTAACGTCCTTCCTTGTTGATATTTGTGGGATGCAATTCGTTGAAGCATCACTGGATGCGAAAATTACATATCATGATAGTTGTTCGGGTCTGCGTGAGTTATCTGTTAAAGAACAGCCGCGAAAATTATTAAAATCTGTTGATGGGTTAGAAATTCAGGAAATGAAACGTCCGGAAACCTGTTGTGGCTTTGGGGGAACTTTCTGTGTGAAATATCCTGAAATTTCCGGCAAGATTGTAGATGAAAAATCAGATGACATAATTTCAACAGATGCGGATATTTTATTAGCAGGCGACTTAGGGTGCCTTTTAAATATGTCAGGTAAAATGCATCGCAAGGACGCGCCGGTAAAAGCCTATCATGTGGCAGAAGTTCTCGCCGATATGGCAGATGGTCCGGCCATTGGGGCGCCTTCAAAACCTTTCACTCTTGATAGCTTGAAGAAATAGGGGGTAGGGATATGCAGTCTACCACTAGAAATTTCAAAAATAATGCGTCTGAAGCGCTTGTTAACGATAACCTGCAAGAAGCATTGGGTAAGTTAAAAGTTGGCTTTGTTGAGCGTCGTGCCGCTGCCGCCGAAAAACTACCAGAATTTGATGCCTTACGTGATCAGGCACGTGATATTAAAAACCACACGTTACAGAATATTGATCTTTACCTCGAAAGATTTGAAGAGAAAGTCACAGCCCAAGGTGGTCATGTGCATTGGGCCCGTAATTCCCATGAAGCCTGCCAAACGATTTTAGAAATTTGCCAATCAGTTAATGCTAAAATGGTGACTAAAGGCAAAAGTATGGTTTCGGAAGAAATCGGACTGAATGCGGCCTTGGAAAAAACGGGTCTGGAAGTGGTTGAGACGGATTTGGGTGAATATATCATCCAACTTCGTAAAGAAGCGCCAAGCCATATTATTGCGCCTGCTGTGCATGTTCTTAAAGATGAAGTAGAAGCAGATTTCCGCGACGCCCATACGGACCTTGATCCAGATCGTCAGCTGGAAGAGCCAACACAATTGGTGCATGAAGCCCGTGAGGTTCTACGTCAAAAATATTTGGATAGTGATGTTGGCATTACGGGGGCCAACTTCCTTGTCGCAGAAACCGGAACCAGCATTATTGTCACTAATGAAGGTAATGGGGACTTAACCCAGACCTTACCAAAGGTGCATATCGTAATTGCCAGTATGGAAAAAATTATTCCAACACTTGAGGATACTTCAGCTGTTCTTCGTGTCTTAGCGCGTTCTGCAACGGGGCAGGAATTTACATCCTATACGACTTTTTCAAGTGGCCCACGACGTGAAGAAGACCCTGATGGACCAGATCAATATCATGTTGTTATTTTGGATAATGGGCGAAGTGCCATGTTGGGTACTGAATTTCAAGATATGTTGCGTTGTATCCGCTGTGGGGCCTGCATGAACCATTGTCCGGTTTATGGGGCTGTGGGCGGTCATGCATATGGTTGGGTTTATCCAGGACCAATGGGATCGGTCTTAACCCCTAGTTTTATTGGTGTGGAAGAAGCAGGCCATTTACCAAATGCGTCTACCTTCTGTGGGCGATGTGAAGAAGTTTGTCCGATGCGTATTCCTTTGCCGAAAATGATGCGTCATTATCGTCAAAAGGAATTTGAAGGCAATATGAATGCTGCACCCGTGCGTTGGGCTATAAAAGCCTATGGATTTATGGCAACTCGTCCAAAGCTTTGGCATATGATCACAGGGGTAAAGGCAAAATTTGCATATACCTTATCTGGTGGTAAAGGGCGTTTCCATAAATTACCACTTTGGATGGGAGAATGGACCAAGCACCGTGATTTCCCAGCTTCTCAAGGCAGTAGTTTCCATTCTCAATGGAAGAAAAAGGGTGGGGCAACCACTCTTAACGAATTGAAGAAGGGCGCAGAATAATGGAAAAAAATATGGAAGCCCGAAATCAAATCTTTGCCTCTATTCGCAGATCAAAAGAACGGGGCGGTGTTAAATCCGATCCAAAGGCTGTTGAAAAACGCCTTGCCGAGCATCCTTCAGGCCTTATTCCAAAGCGTAGCCAGTTGGAAAAAGCGGAACAGGTAAACCTCTTTCAGAAAATGGCGGAAAATGTTCAAGCATCCGTGGTGCGTTTGAAATCTGATCGGGAAATTCCAGCGGCTGTATCGGATTATCTAGCTCAAAAGAACTTACCTGCACGTGTAAAATTATCTGGTGACGAAAGATTATCCAATTTGCCGTGGTCTGAAAATGCCAGCCATATTTCCTTATTGGAAGGGGCAAGTGGCGGTGATGATCTGGTAAGTCTGGCTGTTAGTTTTGCAGGTATTGCAGAAACTGGTACCTTGGTTTTACATTCAGGACCAAAAGGTCCGACGACACTTAATTTCTTGCCTGAAACCCATATGGTAGTTTTACGTGAAAGTGATATTGTCGGGGCGTATGAGGAGGCATGGGCGCGTATTCGCAAACAACAGGCGGATAAAGGCGAAGAATTCTTGCCACGTACCGTTAATATGATTACAGGTCCGTCCCGAACAGGAGATATTGAACAAACAATCCTGTTAGGGGCCCATGGTCCACATGCTCTTCATATTTTAATGGTTGCTGATGACGCGTAAAAAGAAATCTTCTGATGCTGGTAAGGTGACAGAAACTCATAAGACCAAAATACATAAAGATGGTCTTTGGGATATTGTGTCTAAAACCGCAAAACCGCTAGAGGGACGGGAATATCTCTATAGTCAGTATCTGGAAGAATTTTTATCCAGTCATGAAGATGTTTTTGAAACTAAGAAACATTCTAAAAAACCTGTTCACGTACATCGCAAAAATCATAAGCCGGATGTGGTGCAAAAAGTAACACATCCACCCTCAAAATCGCAGTTAAAACTGAATGTCTTGGGGATGTTGGAACATGGTGATAGCCCGGGGGTAGATAAGCGCACCGCCCAACGTTTGAAACGCGGTAAGATGTCCATTGATGCCAAGGTAGACTTGCACGGACATAGCCTGGAACAAGCTCATATTCGTTTGAATAATTTTGTTCAATCCTCTTATGCTGCAGGCCACCGCTGTCTCTTGGTGGTGACAGGCAAGGGTGAAAAGAATATGGGGGCGATTAAACAATCGGTTCCGCGCTGGTTAAATGATGTGCCTTTGCGCGATAAAATCTTGTCTTTTAGCTTTGCCCAGATTGAAGATGGTGGAAAAGGCGCTCTTTATGTTTTGTTAAAACGTAAAAGGGATTATTAATTTTCTGCATAATTTGCAAACGGGTCTTGTTCTGTCACAATCTTGTTAAAATCCGTCAAAAAATCTTTGAATTTTACCCGAAGATATAAATATACATCATCCTTTTGGACGACTTTATGAATTTCTGGTTTTACAGAAATCAAGCCAACTCGATAAGCGTGATCAATTACTTGTTGCTCAGACAGAAAAGCAATAATTTCTTTGTTGTGATAAGCGGTTAAAATTTCATCATAGCTGTAATACAGGATGGTTTTTGCCATATCTTCTTTTTTATGGGTTTCTGCATAGTTTTCCTGCCAAATAGCTCCTAAGACGATGCCTTTGGGAATATGATAATCCACAATGGATCCGGGATATTTATAGATAGCTTTAATTTGGTCTTTTAAAATGGGAGGGTTAGATCGGATATAATCAAAACGATATTTTTTTTCAATTACAGGGAAACGTAATAAATCCCCATCCAGCTTACCATCATTTAACAGCTTAATAACTCGTTGTCCTGGGGCTTTCTTAATTTGGACATCACATCCTAATTGTTTGAAAACACGCGTATAAATTTTGGATAATTTGCTATGCGATGTACCTTCTGAAAGGACACCAACTTTTTTTGGACAATACTCAGAAGCACTGGCAATATGGCTAAAACCAATTATGCAAAATAAAACTATAAATGTTTTATATATTATATTCATTTCAAATCGGGCCCTCTCGAAAGGGTATAATAAAAACCTAATAAAAGTAAAACTAATTTATGACACCATTTGGGCAAAAACTAAGAGATTTACGTAAGGAGCGCGGGGTAACTGCCAAAGAGATGGCGAAGGCTCTTCAACTTTCCCCACCTTATTTATCAGCGCTGGAACATGGTCATCGTGGTAAACCAACCACGGTCTTGATCCATCAGATATGCGCCTATTTCGGGATTATCTGGGATGATGCCGAAGAACTTCAACGCCTCGCCGATGTGTCTCATCCAAAGGTCACCATAGACACAAGCGGCCTTTCACCAGAAGCAACCCGCCTTGCTAATTTACTTTCTAAAAAAGTTAATAAACTCAATAAGGAAGAGATTGATGCCATCCTTAAAATAGTGGAGAGTAGTTAGCAGTTAAAACAGATTACTGTTAGATAGCAGGGGGGCTAAGATGAAATTAATTGTTTTATGTGTTTGCATGCTTGCATTAGCAGCATGTAGTCAAGGCAAGGCTAGCCTTAAGGTCATGGATGTATCTGATTACTTTTCATCTGAGCCGGAATTTAAAGAAGAAATATTTTCGATTAGTGGAGATTATAAACAGCAGTTTAGAAGTTATAAACGCGCGAAAATTTCTTGGTCTTCGTATATTTATGCGCCGCAGATGAGGCGGGTGTTTAATCTCAAAGGTTTCATTGATTTCAATAAAGTAAATAGTATCTTTGAGGAAAAAATTTATAATTTTACTTCTCTGAGTAAAGAGCAAAAGACCTGGTATGGTAGAGTAAGGGAATTGCCATGGCCTGACGATTTTACAGATCCGGTTTCGGCCGCAAAAATGATTTCAACAAAAGATAATCATGGCCAGCTTTTAAACTTAGACTTACTTTATGAAGACAATCTGCCTGGTATGACAACAACGGTGGAAGCATATCAGGACTTATTATCTTTATTTCATTATTCGACAATTTTATTAAGCGATGAAGAAATTTTGGCAGGTAAGACGCAACTTTCGATTCACGAGGATAAAAAAAACAAGGCTGCAATTGTGGCTACTATACAGGGAGAAACCATCTGGAAAGGAAGGCCTAGTCTTAAATTAGATATTGAAGGATTGTCTAATGTTTACAACAGAATAGATGATCGAGAATATGAATTCGATATCACAGGATTTATGTTGATTGATAAATATACAGGGACAACTGTACTTCTAGATATTGTTGAGGAATTGCCCCTTACAAGGAATGCTGATTTTTATTCTCGTCAAATAATGGAAATTGATCTGGGTTCTTCGACGCCAATTTTGACGGATCAATTTGCACAAAATCGCGAGAAAAATTTATAGGCGACTTAATAACGAATACAAAATTAGAAGTTAATGTGGGGAATAAGAAGAATTTAAGCCTACTGTTAATGCGGTGCTTGTATAAGTAACGGTAGAGAAAGCATGCAGATATTAGCAAATCCCGGAATGATAGTGAAAAACCTGTCTTTACAGGCGAAATGCAACCTTTTGAAGACATAATTTCTGTTCAACTCAGACCAATTCAAAAGGCTATATCCCTTTAAAATTAAAGCCGCCCAGTTATGAGCGGCTTTTATATTTTTGATCTATAAAATATCCTTAGAGGATAAACTTACTTAAATCTGTATCTTGGGCCAGTTCAGCAACACGTTCAGTAACCATTTCAGATGTGATTTCAATGGTTTCACCGGAACGGTCGGTAGCCGTGAAGCTGATTTCTTCAAGCAAACGTTCCAGAACCGTATGTAGGCGACGGGCGCCAATATTTTCCACGGTCTGGTTGATTTCTGCAGCCAATTCCGCAACACGGCTAATAGCTTCGTCTTTGAAATCCAATGTCACATCTTCCGTACCCATCAAGGCGATATATTGCTTGATCAGGCTGTTTTCCGGTTCGCGTAAGATACGGTCGAAATCTTCTTCGGAAAGCGGGTTCAGATTCACACGGATCGGCAAGCGACCTTGTAATTCTGCCAATAAATCAGACGGTTTTGCCTGATGGAAAGCGCCGGATGTAATAAACAGGATATGATCTGTCTTCACAGTACCATGTTTGGTGCTGACGGACGTGCCTTCGATCAATGGTAAGAGGTCACGTTGCACACCTTCACGGGATACATCCCCACCTTGACGGTCAGAGCGGATGGTAATTTTATCGATTTCATCAATGAAAACGATGCCGTTTTGTTGCACATTTTCGAGCGCTTCTTCGGTGATCTTGTCATGATCGACAATTTTATCGGCTTCTTCACTGATTAGAATTTCATGTGATTCAGCAACGGTGAGTTTACGGGTGCGTTTGCGACCACCAAAACTGTCACCTAAAAGATCACCCAAATTCATCATCCCCATAGAGGCACCTGGCATGCCCGGGATATCCATAGATGGCATAGATAATGTGCTGTTATCTTTGACGCTGATTTCAATTTCTTTGTCATCCAGCAAACCGTCACGTAATTTCTTGCGGAAACTGTCACGGGTGGCTTCGGTGGCATTTTCACCGACTAGTGCGTCCAACACACGGTTTTCCGCATTAGCTTCCGCGCGGTTCTTCACAGAGGCTTTTTGTTGTTCAGTGGCCATGGTAATGGCAACTTCTACCATATCACGGATGATTTGTTCCACATCGCGGCCCACATAGCCAACCTCGGTAAATTTGGTGGCTTCCACTTTAATGAATGGTGCATTAGCTAATTTTGCCAGACGACGGGCGATTTCGGTTTTACCGCAACCTGTTGGTCCAATCATCAGGATATTTTTAGGAAGGACTTCTTCGCGCATGTCACCTGTCAATTGTTGACGGCGCCAACGGTTGCGCAGGGCAATTGCCACTGCACGTTTCGCATCATTTTGCCCTACAATGTAGCGGTCAAGTTCAGATACGATCTCTCTTGGAGAAAAGGATGTCATTTGAAACTCTCTTATAAGCTTTCAAGGGTGATATTATTATTTGTGTAGATACAGATATCGCCTGCCACCTGCATGGACTTACGCACGATTTCTTCTGCATCCATGCCGTCTACATCAATTAGGGCACGGGCCGCAGATAAAGCAAAATGCCCACCAGATCCAATACCGATAATGCCATCATGCGGTTCAATCACATCACCTGTACCAGATACGATTAAGGATACATCTTTATCCACAACTGCAAGCATGGCTTCTAATTTACGAAGATAGCGATCTGTTCGCCAGTCTTTTGCCAATTCTACGCAGGCACGGGTCAATTGATTTGGAAATTGTTCCAATTTAGCTTCCAAACGTTCCACCAGTGTAAAGGCATCGGCTGTTGCACCAGCAAATCCAACAAGCACTTTGCCACCTGCAATGGGGCGTACTTTTTTGGCATTTGGTTTGAATACGGTATTTCCAAGGCTGACCTGACCATCACCAGCGATAACAACTTTTCCTTCTTTGCGAACGGATAAAATTGTGGTGCCGTGAAATACAGGGGCGCCATGGGCATTATATACGGGATCATAAGTATTATCAGTCATGTCATGGGATATGGGACAGAATACCCGTTTGGTCAATGCTTGTTTGATTGAAATTTTGGGCTTTATCTGTCTTATTTTAAAAGTACATAAAATGTTCTATTTTATTGATAAATAGTCATTTGTTCCTATATTGATCTAATTTAAATTAACTCATCTACATAATTGAAAGAAGTTAACCCCAACTCAGGAGAAAAATTTATGGGTGGCATGGCTACAGGAGAAAATAGTAATGGTTCTGGCGCGACATATGACAGTCTCAAAAATAGGAAAATCGACAAAGTTTCTATGGATGGTACATCGGGGAATCTAAATTTTTCAAAGCCGCAAAATCTATTAACACAGAAAATAGATATGAATGAAACGATAGAAAATACAGTTTCTACACCACTAAATGGATCAGAGGATTTTTCGAATATATCTCAAAATAATTATAAGAACAAAAAGGATACAAAATTAGATTTTTCATCAATGTATACTTCCGATGAGGATGATACGGCTTTTTCAGATGAACTGCACTCCACTGACAGTGATCTTGATATACAAAATAAGACCTATGGTGAAATGAAAGCACAGGAACGAAAAGCGCAACAGGAAGCAGAGCTCAAAGCGCATAAAACCCAGCAACGAATTGAGGATAAAGCGTTGACTGAGAAACAGAAACTTGAAGTGCAACAAGTTAAACAACAAGTGCAAAAGTCTCGTCAGTCTCAAAGTCACCCAACAGTTAGCGCAGAAGCACAGCGAGAAAATGAAAGCCTCGCCAATCATTTGGTTAATGAATCTTCTGAAACAAGCGGGCTTAATTCTCTTTATGAAAAAATGTATCAAGATAACCCTGTAGAAGCCGAAGCAAATCTCCAGAACTTGATCCAATTAACATCTCATAAAGATCAACAAACTGGGCAAAAACTGGCACGTGATATGAGATCAGTTCGTAGTAAATATAGTGATTTTCGAGTAAAAGAACAAACTGCTAATTATAAAGATGATATTCTAACTTCGAATAATTCTTCAAATCATTCCATTCCTGAAAACAAGAACAAATTAGAAAATACACATACTTTTATTTTCACTGACGATCGTGCACAAATACTATCACAAACGGATGAAAGGATTGACCCTATTGGTTTTTATAATGAAGTAAAATTTGATCCTTCCGGTATGGGGCGTAATAGCTATGCTTTGTTTAATCTGATAGATGCACAAAAAATCAGCACCACAGCAGATGAAGCATAAAAAATAACTAGCAAATTGTATAACGGTAACTCTCATAATAATGAGGGTGATGCGTTTAGACATGCATTGTGGAGCTATCTGTCCACTTTAGATGTTGGTTATGAGGAGGCTAAAAACTTCCTTGATGCGCATGAAATTACATCAACGAACTCTGATAATGAAAGAATGATGGATTTATTTAACAATGAAATAGGAAGACGCCTGGCGCTTGATCCGCGAAATACAGAAAGAGATCCGGTTGAGGTAATCATGGAAGCTATTCAAGCAGATATGTTACGTATAACCCCTTTTAATGCACCTTCTGACCCGCCTAAAGATTATTACAAGTAAGGTGATATTTATGAGTTTCTTGCGCAGAGCGATATTTCTGGTTTTTATTTTTCCAACTGTTGGACTGGGAATTTATTTTACAGCTGAAGTCAGTCAGGCTTGTCGAGGAACGACTATCTGGATTGCACAAAAATGGCCTGAAAATGTTAAAAAGACAGTGATTACTTTTCAGGGCCATATATCAAGCCGTATAGATAATGTAGACAATAATATCGTTTGGGAGGGTATTCCTGCTCTGGAGTTTTTGTTGGTATCTTCCAGTATTTATGGGGAAGGAGGTTACCTAATAACAACTTATTTTGTGGATGGAAGAACAAGGAAAACGCAATTTGGATATATATCAGGCCTCTATCACAATAGGCCTTACTACGTTACCATTGGTGATTTAGAAGATCACATTACGGCTGGAAAATATTCTGATTATCAAA